>NZ_BAAGGQ010000049.1:0-1398 GCF_054658595.1 Lactovum odontotermitis | reverse complement strand
TCTTGTGGATAACTTATCGGGTAAGATGTCGGAGTTCCGTGCTGTTGTGAACAGCGGAGGTGCTCGTTATGCTTTTGCGGGAGCAGGAGACAGCCGCTCAATCCTTAGTGTGGCAGGTAAAACGGCGAATGACTTGCCTAAGACTGGGGTTAAGATGGCTTTCAGCAATCCGGGAAGTAAGGCAGCTAGTGCGAGCGAGAAAGTTAGTACTAAAGCGGAAGAGGCTCAGAAAGTTTTGCGGGATGCAATTGATGAAGCGCCGAAAATCGAGTATAAGACAGGGGTTTCGGAAAAATATTTGGATAGTATCACAAATACTAAGGTTGATTTGGAAGAGGGGATACTTAGACCAAATCCAGAAGAGTATTTAACTAAGAAGTATATTGCTGCACATAATAAGCAATTTGAGAATGGTGCTATTAAGATACAAAAATTTAGCCCGTCAGATTTGTTTAATGGTGGTAAAATAGGAAATCCTGAGGACAAAGTTGCTTTTGTAATACCGAAGGATATTGGTAAAAAAGTAAT
This sequence comes from Lactovum odontotermitis, assembly GCF_054658595.1. Taxonomy (NCBI): domain Bacteria; kingdom Bacillati; phylum Bacillota; class Bacilli; order Lactobacillales; family Streptococcaceae; genus Lactovum; species Lactovum odontotermitis. Next base: position 870 of record NZ_BAAGGQ010000049.1, on the reverse strand, counting down.
TGAGGCTAGTGGTGGAGAACCAAGGAAATTAGAAGAATTACTAGGCTTACACCCCGGAGATTTGGGAGATAATCCCGCTATAATAAATATTGATCATCCTCAAAATGTCCATATACCAAGTGGGAACGAAAAATCAGCATTCCCAGAGTATTGGCAACCTGGAGGTTATACCTATGGGAAGATTCCCGAAGCAATTATTGATGAAGTACCGAAAGGAGAATACACATGGCACTTACTGAATTAACATGGGAAGAAGTTTCGCAATACACCCCCATAAAAAACAACGACCATCTACCACTTTTTGAGCATAAGGGGAAATATTATCTAGTTATTGAATTAGGGATAGCGTCAGTAAGAAGAACTTTTGATTTGAGTCAATTCGCACTTGATGCATATTTGTCTGGAGATAAAACGGCTAATGATTTGGGATTCTATGCAGAAAATGATGTGTGGCCAGCCCCTAAAGAAAAGCAGGACGAGTATTGGAAGAATAAGTACAAAACCGATTTTCCCGAAATGATTCCCAATAATGCGGAAGTACAAAAGTATTTCACAAAAGCAGAACTGAAAGAAATACTACCAGAAGGTTCAGATATTTTAGCAAGTAAAGATTAGCAAACATAAACAAAGGCGCGACCGACCTTGAAGAGTTCCGCCAGTTGGCTGTGAATATCATCAACACGGATGAGGAGGCCAGTTAATGAGCAATGACGAGCTTTATTATGATTCGCTGACCGATTTGGCAGAGCGGGTGGTCAGAGGACTCCTGAACCGCAGTCAGCCCTTAGAAGCCATGAGTCAGGCACTGACTCAGCTTGCAGGAACAGACACGATTAAGGGTCAGGGGGCAGACGCCATGCGCGCCTACAT
>NZ_BAAGGQ010000048.1:0-1461 GCF_054658595.1 Lactovum odontotermitis | reverse complement strand
AGCCCAGACGGCGACTTTGACGGCGACGGCATCAAGAACAGCGCTGATCCGGACGATGACAATGACGGCGTTCCAGATGAGCAGGATCCAAAACCATTTGATCCATCCGTTCCAGGTGACACGAACACATCAACAAGCCCAGACGGCGACTTTGACGGTGACGGCATCAAGAACAGCGCTGATCCGGACGATGACAATGACGGTATCCCAGATAAACAGGATCCTAAACCATTTGATCCATCCGTTCCAGGTGACACGAATACGTCAACGAGCCCAGACGGCGACTTTGACGGTGACGGCATCAAGAACAGCGCTGATCCAGATGATGACAATGACGGTATCCCAGATAAACAGGATCCAAAACCATTTGATCCATCCGTTCCAGGTGACACGAACACATCAACAAGCCCAGACGGCGACTTTGACGGTGACGGCATCAAGAACAGCGCTGATCCGGACGATGACAATGACGGCGTTCCAGATGACCAGGATCCTAAACCGTTTGATCCATCCGTTCCAGGTGACACAGATACACCAACGAACACTTCATCAAATACGGATACTACAACGAATCCGACAGATCCGAATGGCGATCTAGATGGTGACGGTATTCCTAATTGGCAAGATCCAGACATTGATGGTGACGGTATTCCAAATGGTGAAGATCCTTATCCATTTATTCCTGGTCCTGGTGCAAACACGAATACTTCAACTGGCCCAGACGGCGATGTAGATGGTGACGGTATTCTGAATAGTGCAGATCCAGATATTGATGGTGACGGTATTCCTAACGGTGAAGATCCATATCCATATATTCCAAATAATAATGGAGATACTGGTAATACCGCAACTGCTCCAGATGGTGATCTAGATGGTGACGGCATTCTGAACAGTGCAGATCCAGATATTGATGGCGACGGCATTCCAAATGCTCAAGATCCATATCCATTTATTGCAGGTCCTGGAGCTTCTGCTACCAACACTGGTACTAGCAATACAGGTACTGGCTCAGGCTCAGGCAGCTCTGGCAAGACACTTCCAAATACAAACGACGCTTCAACTGCTGAGATGGCTGTAATAGGCGGAATTGTACTGGCGGGTGCACTCACAGCTGCTGCAGGTACGCGACGTCGTCGCAACCGCGGTTAATCTAATAGATTCTGTTTCCCCTTTATCTAATTTTCACATAGAAACTCACTTGAATTTTCAGGTGAGTTTTTAGATATATTTGGATACTTCTAAAAATTCAGACTTCATTATTTTTGGCTCAATTTCCCCACAAGAAGAGAAATCGAACTCAAAAGTCACGAAAATCAGTTTTTGGAGATAATCATTATCATTTATATGATGACGAATAATTAAGAAAAAATGATTTCTAAATATTCGAAGATAAACCGATTTTTATTGTTATGAGCTCGTCAGGCTAAAGTTGAGGTTAGTGTAAAATAAATAGCGTAAGAC
>NZ_BAAGGQ010000047.1:0-1757 GCF_054658595.1 Lactovum odontotermitis | reverse complement strand
ACGGGAACGTTGATTTTGCTCAGTGCACTACCGACAGTTGCACTGCCGGCGATAACAGCAGCTGTACCAACCCCCTCCATAGATACTGCACCAGAAAGCAGCGGAACACCGACTGCTGCACCTGCACCGGTGAGTGTCAAGCCTGAACCGCCGGTCATCACTGCCACACCGCCTAAATCTAACAGGGCACCGCCAATCATGGAAGCTCCGCCTGCAAGCAGCTGCCCAAAACTTTCTTTAGCACGCTCCCAGTTCTCAGCGTCGTATTCTTTGTTCGCGCGGTCGGTTAAAGCTTCATCGTAAATGCCGTTTTTCAGGACGATGACGCCCTGCTGGAAAGGCCCAATCTGAAGAATGTTGCCGTCTTTGTCAAATTTGAGATTGGCGGCCGCTTCCTTTATTTTATCATTCCACTGGGATTTCGGAATGTTTTTCAGCTCCGACTTCATTTCTTTTTTCCAGTAGGCCAGTGTTTCGTCGCTGAGTCCCAGCTCTGAAACGGCCTCTTCAAGAGACTTGTCAGCGCCGGTCTTTGAGTCGAATTTCTCCTGCTTCAGTTTTGTGAGCCAGCTCATGTCTAGGCCGCTCGTCGAATAGTTCCCTGAGGCATCGGTAACGATGGCGCTAATCGCGCTGATGCCTTGGACAATCTTTCCAAAGGCGTCTAAACTATCTTTAAAGAGAGGAGAAGTCTGGTATTCAAATTCCTGAAGGGCAGTGAGCTGTTTTTCAAGTTCTTGAATCTGGCGCTCAATTTCATCAATCATCTGCTGGAGATTCCGCGCTGCGGCCATCATGGCGTCATACAGGGAAGGATTGGAATAAGCAAGATCCATGTAGTAGGTCTGCTGATTCTCAAGCAGCTCTTTCTGCTCTTGTTTTTGTTTATGCTGTTCTTTCAGGTCGTCTTCGTCTAAATCTCCATAAGAGCTGACAGAGTCCTCAGCGCTCAGATAGCGGCTGATGTCGGAGTCGAGGTCGTCAAGGGCCCGGTCAAACTGCTCGGTTGTCGGATACATGACCTCTGTAAAAAGTCCTTGTCCAGCATTGTAGGCAGCGCCTGAAAGGTTTGTCCCGTCTCCAAGGGAAGAAATCAGGTGTTTTGTCCCGCTTTTTATCTGAGCAATGACCTGGCGGCACTGGAACAGGTTGTTTTTGAGCGCTGAAATAAAGCGCTGCGAGTCTTGAGCGTTATATTTCAGTCCCATGGCAGGGCATTCCTTTCTCTGTGAAGCTGTTCAATCTCGTCTGTCAGCTGGTTTCTTTTCTGGCGGTAATAATCCTCAAACTCGGAGTACGGTTGTTCAGAGAGGCGGTTGACGGCTCTCTCCAGCTCATAGTCTGTCATGAGTTCCTGTTCGCTGCGTGTATTGCCTGACCGTGCCATTTTCTCATAGAACTGGGAAGACTGCTGAAAATTTTGGTGATAATTTCTCTGGAAATTTTCCTGTGCCTGCTCAAAGCTTCGTTTTTCAGCAGAAAGCTGGTCCTGTTCATTTTCTTTGCGGGAAATGGTCAGCCCCATCTGATAACGTTTATCTGCGCTGATGTCTTTTGGCATTGTTCGTTCTCCTTTATCCCCAGTTCTGTGCGTCTTGCCGGTCGCGTGCTTCGATTTTCGCCGCCAGCCCCGGAAATTTATTCGCCTGAGTTAGAAAAACCTGGACAAAGTTTGAAAGGTCGTCCATGAGCTGATTATTGACTTCGCATCCAGTTTGCATGGCGGTAATATTGCTTTCTCCAATGTCGACGGTCAG
>NZ_BAAGGQ010000046.1:0-2384 GCF_054658595.1 Lactovum odontotermitis | reverse complement strand
ACAAGCATAGTTCCGTTTGACTTGACCAAACCAGAGGCTATTGCATTTGTGCCTGTTCCACCTTTCCGAAAAGGTAGGATTTTTAGGAAAGATATTAAAAAAGAAAGGAGAACTATTTGAAAGAAGCTCTTGAATTAATTACGACAATACTGAGTTCTGGTGTCATTATCGAGATAATTAGGCGAAATTCTAACAAAAGCTATCAGTCAATCAAAGAGCAGATTGAGCATATTGATTCTCGCATTGACAAAGTCGAAAAAATACAGATTAATCAATCGAAATCAGCTAAAAAAATGCTCATCACTTCGCTGTTATCCGAGTACGATAATGCTTCTGATGAAGCCAAGCCATGGATTGCCGAGAAGCTAAACTACGAGTTCAAGCACTACCGTGAGCCGCCAATCAATGGTAATTCATGGGTAGAAGAAGAATTCAAAAAAAGAAATTTACTTTAAGAAAGGTCATAAAATGAAAAATTTCACTAAAAAATTTTGGGAAGATTTGATGGAGCGGGCGATTAGAACGTTCTGTCAGTCGCTCATTGCAGTCGGCTTAGCCGGAGCAAGTGATTTAATCAGCGTTGACTGGATTAACGCTTTGAGTGTCGCAGCACTTGCGACAATCATTTCAGCGCTGACCTCGATTGCCAGCTCGAATGTCGGCGATAGTGGCACAGCTAGCCTTATAAAAAAGGAAGAGGAATAGTAATGACAATATCACCACTAACCGACGTCCGGGATTACGGCTGGCAGTCCAGCGGTCATTTTGGGGGCGTTCGCAGTCCAATCGACACAATTGTCCTGCATCACAATGCAGGTACAGGCTCGGGCGTCGTGCCGAACTGCTGGATTGCTCGCGAGGCGTCAGCGCATTACCAGATTGAGAACGGGAAAATTATTTCCTGTCTTGATGAAGAGCAGGTGGCCTGGCATTGCGGTGCTGCAGGTTACGACAATAACGGTCACACAATCGGAATTGAGCACCAGAATTCAACTGGGGCGCCAAACTGGCTGGTCAGTCCTGAAAATCAGGAAAAATCCGCTCAGCTGGTAGCTGAAATTGCTCAGCGTCGCGGAATTCCGATTGACCGCGACCATATCAAGCGTCATCGCGAAATGCCGGGCTGCTACACTGAATGTAGCGGCGGCCTGGACATTGACTGGATTGTGGCGCGTGCACAACAAATAGCTGGTTCTGGCTCACAGACAAACAACGGCGCTGGAAGCGCGAAAGGATTGATAAAAATGTATTTAATTTTCTGTACTGACACAAAACGCTGGTATGTTTCTAATGGGGTCGAGGTTCGCTATGTTAAAACAGGCCGCGTGCTTAATAACTATCAAGATAAATGGGCGAAACTCGGTCTTCCGACTGACACAATGTATCAGGCAGAGCTTGATGCAGAGTTCGGAAAAAATGCGACAGACCCTAATCGTGATGTCTCAAAAGGATAAAGGAGAATAAAATGGAACTTATCGTTTTCACAAACAATGGTCAATGTTTTTTATTTAAAAACGTTGAAAATTTCACCACAAATACTACCGGCTTCAAGTTCGACTATTTCGGACAAATGACGCAGGTTAAGCGTTCTGCATGTTTTAACAACACGTGCGTTGCAGGTTGGGCTTTCAAGAAAGATGAAGAGGAATAATGACGCACGAAGAAATAGAAGCAGAAGTTTACAAACTCGTCTCTGAAGTAATGAAGCTTCATGGAACCAAAAGCAGCCCTGAAATGGTCTCAGCTATTTCAGAACTGCTTACGAGTTTGAAGCCTATTTTTTCCGATTAGGCTTAGCTTGTGACAAGGCGCTTCCAGCTATGGATTTAGTCGTCTTGCTTGTTTTACCGCTAGTCAAAGCTTTTGAAGCTTTGCTAGCAACTTTTGGAGAGGTTGTCTTGTTAACCATAATTTGCTCCTTTCTATAGATTTCAAAATTTAAATTCTCTCACAAATTAAATTCTCTTACGAATTAAATTTTAATGAATAATTATAACACGAAATAAATAGCACAAATAAAAAACATAAAAATTGGCAAAAACAATGTTACGTTTGCAAGAGGGCTTATGTGCGGCGCTCTTGTTTTTATAGGCACTTACGTGGTGTGCGCGGTCAGTTCGATTCTGACAGTGTCTGTCGCTCGCTCATAAATTTCTCCTTAAATTTTTGATTAAGTTATCTCTAACACAAAAGTCACATCTTCCTTGCGAGCGGGAGGGTGGCTTTTTTTAATTTTCTGCAAAGTATGGTATAATTTAAGGGATAAAGTGCAAATAAACCCATGAATCAAAAAAAGACTTATCAAAAAAGGAATTTGTACCGAATTTGTACCAAAAGCACTATAAAGGTAGGTATAATCAATGATAAGTAGACCGCCCGGATCA
>NZ_BAAGGQ010000045.1:0-3082 GCF_054658595.1 Lactovum odontotermitis | reverse complement strand
GTATTATATATTAAGAGGGCAAAAAATTGATTATTATTCTGGATTTGTCAGCTTCAGCCGAATTTTGGCAATTGTAGCAACGGCAAAAAGGCGTCACTTCAACGCTTACCATTTTGAGACAAATGTCGAAAACTTGATTAAAATTTTTTGAAACATCTTGCAAAAAAATACGTATTATATATTAAGAGGGCAAAAAACTTGATTATTATTCTGGATTTGTCAGCTTCAGCCGAATTTTGGCAATTGTAGCAACGGCAAAAAGGCGGCACTTCAACGCTTACCATTTTGAGACAAATATCGAAAACTTGACTAAAATTTTTTGAAACATCTTGCAAAAAAATACGTATTATATATTAAGAGGGCAAAAAATTGATTACTATTTTGGAGTTGTTAGTTTCAACTGAATCATGACGATTGCAAAATGGTAAACAGTCGACTGTTTACTGTTAATATTGAAGCTTCAATAAAAGCAACCTGACCGTTAACTTGAGCGTACGAAGAGAAAATGGAAGGATTGCAAATGCTAGTTTGCCCTAGTAACACGTGTTAGGGACTAAACGACTCCACTCAGGTGTTATATATCAAAAATAACGCCAACCATAATTTTAGAAAGGATTCGACATGAAATCAATTAATCTTCTTCAAAGTAAGACTGGAAATGACCGTCTTAAACTCCTATTGCTTCCAATGACTTTCTTAGCTTTCTCACCTGTTCTTTTGTCAGGCATTCTGGGGTGGAAACAACTTAAGGTTATTAGCGTAATAAGAACAGCTTATAATCTATGGAAGGGTGGCTCAAGTATTCGAGCAGCACTGTCGGCTGCAACAGGCGGCTGGGGCTGGGCTGTAAGTCTTCTCCTCCAATTCGGCATTGCTTGGCTTGCTTCACAGGCATTTAGCGGTAGCTGGATAGTGGGCTATTGATGCCTATCATCCCTTACTAAAGCAGGTGTGGGTGGCGATGTAATCATATTGTCACCTGCATTTTTACAAGAATACACAAATCAAGTAGATGAAAACTGTTGGAAAGGATTGGACACAACCTATGATAAACTTGGCAGCAAAGAAAATAGTACAGTATTTCCTTTTAGCGCTTATTTTGCTATCCTCAATTACTTATATCGTTTTTTCTAATTATTCAACACAATTGAAATATCTTATGTTTATTTTTTCAGTTATTTCGGTTCTCATATCAGTCGGAGTATCGCAGTATCTATTGAAATTCATTCTGAATTTATTTTCAGTGTTTAAAGCAGAAAAATGGCAGATGATACTAAATTCTTTTTATCTTTATCTCTTTTTTAATTCAATCTTTCTGATTGGTATACAAAATTTTGGCCAGACTTTTTCAGTTATTTCTGTCATAAATCCATTGTTGTTTATTTATCTTTTCTGTATAGCAATATGGTTGAAACAAGAATTCATACTGGGAAAAGTAATAGGTTCGGTTGTATCCTTTTACACGCTTAATACAATCTTTGCAATAGTCGGGATGCTAATAAAATGATAAAAATTGCCTCTTTATACTACAAACTGAATAAATCTAGTTTTTTCAGCTCAAATCCTCTTTTGTCAGAAATTGATTCATTTTATAAAGGAATAATTTACGGTATCTATACAGTGGCAAGATGTTTAGTCTATGTCTTAGCTTTTGTTGTGATTAACGTTTATTTGAGACAAGAAGAACTCAGCCTTTTTCATCTTTTGATTTCACAAATTCTTTTGCTGACAGTATCTGTTTTCCTTCTCTCTAAACAGGCATTAGCTAGTAATAAAAGAATTAGAAGCCTGGATTTTCTTTTGGGCGGAAGTTTTGCATATCCAGAACGACTTCTTAATATCAGGAAAGTTGCGATTTATTATTCTAGTTTTATGCTGGGATTTGTCTTCTTAATTGACGGAAATATGCTGTTTTATTATCGTAATGCTCCAGCATGGCAGATTTTGTGCATTTTTTCAATTTCATTTCTCTCACTCGCTTATGTATTTAGGAAAACTGTTTCTATCACAATGGAAGATAAGCTGTCGGAAAAAGCGTATTATCCGTGGTTTTTTCAGTATATTCTCGTAGGTTTTGCAGCAATTACTTTCATCTATTTATTTCAAAAAAATAGTTTCAGTATCCAATTTAGTACTAACGGAAGTATATGGATGCTATCATTTGTTCTTTTTACACTGACAGGCTATACCATTTTTGATAGTCTCAAAAGTAAATTATTCCAAGCTTTTAAAGGCGCTCAAGTTACTCGAAAAACAAACAATTCTCGTAGGTTTAGCGGGGTAACTCAAGACTATGCCGAAGTCTATATCAGAGGTGCAGCATTATGGCTAATTGGTCCGTCAGTCGCTTTGAGATTTATTCCTATCGGCGAACTAAGCAAAGTGTTTATTTTGCTCATTTTAACTTCGTTTTTATTAACCCCCAACTTATGCAGTAAAATTATGCTTAATTACACAAAGTTGTTCGGCAAGCATGTAAGATACTTTCTTTTCCGCTACAGCATAAGTATTTTAGGTTTTATTCTGCTTATTCAAATACTTCTCTGTATTTTTTCAGGACTGTCTCTAGAATTTTCAGCCTTTTCTTTGATAGGTGCAGTCATTTTGCTTTCAACACGCATTGTAACCGCGGTCTTTATCCTCGAAAGCGGTCACAGCGATAATCGGAAGATGGATTATTACGGTTTCTTTGTTATGACAACACTCTTCTTATTCGCGTTTTTTGCTTATTATTGGAGGTAGCATGAAAAGAATTTCACTATTATTTATAACTTTCTGGCTTCCTTCTCTGATTGTACTATCTCTGTCGTTGGCTGCAGGAGATTCATCATCTACGCATCAAGGGAATCCGGCTTCTTTATCTTTTTTGACTATTTTTACAAGAAACATGATTGTAGTGGTTTTGTTGATTGTTGCAGGGTATATCCATAAAAAGTTTGCTTATCTCATTTTTTATTTTAACTCTGTTTACTTTTCAATTGTTCTAGTGCTAGCGGGCAATGCTGCAGCAAATCTATTAGAAGTGAGTAAATATGGTATTTTTGAAACTTTAGCTCTTTCTGTAGCCTGCTATATTGGAATT
>NZ_BAAGGQ010000044.1:0-3300 GCF_054658595.1 Lactovum odontotermitis | reverse complement strand
GTAAAAATCAGTCTAAAGTTTGAGATTAATTTAGGAAATCTGTTTTATAATAATTTTGCAAGTGATTCCGAACACTTGCAACTCCTAAATTTTTCATATATTACTCCTAAAACAAAAAAAGTCGTCTGCAGGCGGCTTTTTTGTTTTAAATTTAGACACCCTGTAAAAATCAGTCTAAAGTTTGAGAACGATTTAGAAGATTTGTCTTATAATTAATCTTGTAGGTGACTCCGACACCTGCAACTCCTAAATTTTTCATAAATTACTCCTAAAACAAAAAGGTCGTCTCTGTAGGCGGCTTTTTTGTTCTTCTGTTAATTTCAGAAATTTTTCAAGACAAATGCTTCAGCAGCAAATCAATGCCGCGGCGCCAGAGCTTAGGATGAGTCTTTGCCACGCGCACCATCAAACGGTCACCAACGGAATGATAATAGCGCAACTCGGGCTTTGCAGCCGTCGCAGCCTTGTAAAAATCACGCGCCAAATCCGCCGATGAAGGACCAGCCTTCTCCATCTTAGAAAATCCTTTGCGCACCTTTTCAACCATTGGCCCGTAAGGAGAATTCGGCAGAAGATTCTTTTCAGCGTTGTCCAGAGCAATACTGCTCCAGGCAGACTTCGTACCGCCGGGATTAACACAGACACTGCGAATTCCGAACTGCGCCACCTCGGTGTCCAGCACGTCAGACCACTGCTGCATCGCAGCCTTCGTCGCATGATAATATGCTCCCAGCGGTGTATAAACATAACCGCCGACACTTGAAATATTCACAATCCGCCCATAGCCGCGTGAACGCATAGTGGGCAGCAGCATCTGAGTCAGCTCAACAGCACCAAAGAAATTCGTCTCAAACTGCTTACGCACATTCTCCATGGGAATCTCTTCGGCGGGACCGTACTCGCCATAACCGGCATTATTGATTAAAACATCCACCTGCCCTTGCTCCGCTAGAATTCTGTCCACAAAAGCCCGGTTTGACGACGAATTCGTCACATCCAGCGCCAGCGCAATGATGTTCTCGTCCGCCGGAATCCGCTCCACGCGGCGCGCTCCAGCATAAACAATCCAGCCTTTCTTGGCAAAAAGCTTCGCCGCCTCAAGGCCCATGCCGTTTGAAGCGCCTGTGACTGCAACGACTCGTGTTGTATCTTCATTATCATCCATTTTTTAATTCTCCTTATATTTCGACTCTAAATGCTGACTTTTTCTACAAAAGCTTTGAAACCGTCAGTATTGACGCCGAGCCAATTTCCTTTGGGATTGTCGCGCATAAAATCGACTTGCTTCTGCACCAGAACCGTGTAGCCATCCCAGTATTCTTTAAATTCCTGCAAAAGCTTCGTATGCTCTGCCCAGAAAGCCTCTGGCTTTGCCGGCGGATAACGGGTGAAACGCATGTAGACATCACAAACATAGTGATTTAAATCTCGCTTCAAATCCTCCGGCTTCATCTCACGTATCTTTTCTAAATAAAGCCGATTTTCCAAAGCCCATGTATGAGTCTGATATTCAAAAGCCTTGCCGTCCTTACGTACCAGCGAATTCGCATTATAAAGCCAACTATAAACCACACTGTCCAAATAATGAATATCTGTTGACAATTGACAAGCCAGACCGACAAAATAGGTATCCTCAAAAAGCCTCAGCTCAGGACGAAAACGTAATCCCTTTTCTGCTAAATAAGAGCGGCGGAACCACTTTGCATAGGCAGCTTTCCAGTCCGCCCCCGGATGCGTCAAATAGCGGAACTCGCCATTTTCAATGATATACTGTTCAATGTAGCGCCCAATAATCAGCTGATGGTCCCCTGTTCCCTTGACAACATTGAAAAATTCCAGCAGTGCACCAGCAAAATGCAATTCATCATCCGAGTCTATGAACATGACATACTCGCCCTCACTGTGGTCGATTCCATACTGACGCGCATTTCCAGGTCCGACATTTACGGTTAGCTGATGATAATGCAAATCAAGATTTGCGAAAATATCAAATTTCTTCACATCAATCGCCGGTCCGCCGTCATTGACCAAATGTACATCAATCTCAGAAAAATTAACTCCGATTTGATTATTGATAGAACTCAGCGGTATAGCCAGCACGCTCTCATTTTGCCCCATAAACGGGATAATAATACTTACTTTTTTCATAGCTCTATTATATCAGTTTTAAATAGAATTTTCATATAAATTAATAATAAATCACGCAGAAAATCTCGTTTTTATGCCTTTTTTATCAAAATGGTTACTTTTCTTTCTCTCACTGTGTTTCCTTCTTACGATATTTTTCATTTATTTTTCTAGCCGTTCGATAACAAAATACAGCCGCAAGAATATGAAGCAACAAGGAGGAAAATGCAACAAAAATCTTAGCGCCACTGCTTAAAGAATTCAAATGAACTAAAACAGCTAATATTACACCAATAATTTGGTCGCCATAAATCAGAATCGGCCCCACGCTGACAATCTTTAACTTCCTTGTCCGCACATGTGCAACGATTGCATAAATGAAAACCAGTAAGTCAACTCCTTGAGCGATTGGAGATACCGGTATCAGTACCGATAAGATAAGCAATAGGAACCAAACGATACAAAGTATTGTTACAGTCAAATTCCACTTATAAGCTCTGTTAGCTATCATTTCTATATCTATGCTATTATTTTTTTCTTGAAGATTATTCGTCATCACTTGCTCCAGTTATTATTTTTAATAGGCGAAAAGATTTTCCTATCCTAAATGCTCGATAGGCTACAAAGCCAACTAGGAAAAAGCAGAATAAAGAGCAGAATAAAAAAGCGGTTTGAGTTTTTGAATCATGCCCCATCAGTGAGACACTGGCAAATAAGAATGCTAGAATTCCCGCTAGCCAAGTAACGGTCGTCCATCCTCCATTGCTCTTTTTACTTGCCTTTAAAGCAATCTTCAAAATTTTCATTTCTTTTATTTCAATAAAACTCTTGTTCAATGTTTGTTTGCGTAAAGTATACTCCTCAATGAAATAGGAGAAGATTAAACCCAAGCCGAACGCAACTATAGAGATTAATAACATTTGGATAAAACTAATTTTAACAAAGCCAGATGAGAGAACCCTCATTATTGGAAACACAAGAACAACCGAGCCAAGGGTGTAAAATTTCATATCCCCAGTATCTTTTTCTCGCTCAAAAACTGTATGTGGCCGCATGTAAACTTTTTTTATTTTAGAATCAACATAAAAATCTGTTATTTTATCTGTAAAAATAATTTTATCTAATTTTATTTTAGCCATTTATAATCTCCTTTTCTATTAATCTGTATAAGGA
>NZ_BAAGGQ010000043.1:0-3418 GCF_054658595.1 Lactovum odontotermitis | reverse complement strand
GATGCAGGCGCTTTGCAAGCTGTGTCTGCGTCCAGCCCTTACTTTTACGTATTGCTCTTAGTTTTTCTCCTAGATATTCTACACCCATAGAAATATTTTCTCCTTAAAGAAAATAATCTCAAAAATATAGCTGTCTATTTGAAGAAAAGTTATTCTTTTAGTTGAATTTTGCGGTTTTCCACTGGAAAATCTATTGAGGTTTAATTATGCCAACTGGTAAAGAGATTTATAAGTTTTATCGTGATAAAGCTAAAATTTCATTTGACGATAAAATCGGAAAACATTGGCAAGGTGTTGTCAGCTACTTCTAGGAGATAGGGACAATGATGAGAAGAGATGTTTTCGTATTGAGCAGTGGTCTATGTTGTCGGTTTATTGCAGCCTTTTCCGTGTGTAAACAACTCCGCCAGAAATTTAGTGGAGTTTTGTTGTTTCACATAAATTCTGAATCACTTTTGAATGATAGAATTTTGAGATTCTTTTTGTTTCACCGTTAGCTGATAGGCTTCATCCATTGTGACCTCCTTTTCCTCTCTCAAAAAATCATAATTGCTCAATTTAAAATGCTGAGCAATTTTTCTATATTTTCTAAACTTGGTGTTCGCGTTCCAGATTCATAGCGCGAAATTGCCCCTTGTGACAAATTCAACTCTTCTGCAAGCTGGTAAGTTGGGAGTCCTCGTTTTACTCGTTCTTCTTGAATTTTTTCGTTAAGAAATCTTGCCATTCAAAACTTCTAGACTTGATTATAACGCAAAAGATTCCAAAATGGAATTGTAAGCTTCTTCTCCTCTCTTATTTTTTCTAGGTATTTCATTCGAAAATAATATATCACTCGTTTTACGAAATGAAAGAGAAAATGGCAAGAAACAGGTACTGTCAGCATTGAACTGACTATATGTAATGAAATAAATAAGCGCTTAGTCGCAGAAAAATAAAATTTAATAAAAATATTATTTTGCAGGAAAATTGAGAGACATCACCAGAATTGTAAAGGGTTTTCTTGCCCAAAAAAAATTGGAAAATTTATCACAGCATACGTTAAAAGCCTACAGGACCGACCTCAATAAATTTTTGAATTACCAACGTGAAGAAAATGGCGGTCTTTCAAAAAGCATTATCCAATACTTAAAATTTATTGAACAAACCCCAGACTATCAGTCAAGTACGAAAAAGAGAAAGCTTGTGACTCTCAAACTGTTTTTCAAATATTTAATCGAAAAAAATGTAATTGAGGATGTTCAACTTCCGAATGTTACGATTCGTAGGGAAAAAAGATTGCCAAAGACTATAAGTCATAAGGAGACTTTGAAGCTTCTCCGAACTGTTGAAAAAATAAAGCCTCGCAAGCCGCAAAAATTTCGCGACCAAAAGAGAGATTTAGCAATTCTTACGGTTCTTGTTAATGTCGGCTTGAGAATTAGTGAGTTGAGTAAAATGCAGTTACAGGATATAAATTTATCTACTGGCGAAATTATTATTCATGGAAAAAATTGAAAAGAACGTATTCTTTATCTTGTAAACGCTGAGGACAGGAATATTTTAAAGGAATATCTTTCTGTTCGTGAAGACTATCATCCTTTGAAAACAGAAAATGCCGTATTTCTAAATAAATACGGTTCACGGCTTTCTATTTACGGCATAGAGAATATCTATAGCAAGTATTGTAACTTGGCCAAAATTAATGAAAAATCAACTCCTCATTATCTTCGGCATAGCTTCGCCACCGAATTACTCAATAATGGAGCAAATTTGCGGGATATTCAGGAGCTTTTGGGTCATTCCAGCATATCGACTACCGAAATTTATACCGAGGTCTCGTCGACTCGGAAGATTGAAGTCTTAAAGAAACATGGATTTAAAAAATAAAGTGTATAGAAAATCCTCCAAAAATTGGTGGGTTTTCTGCACTTTGATTGTTTTATCTGTCAATTCATCCAAAATAACAGAATAAAAGAAAACAGTTATCCATTTTGTGTTTTCTCTCGTTATATTACCACTTACAGTTCCCGCTCGGGGCCCTATCACTTGCGAACACCGCTGACATACTCACTATTAAATCTTGCATTAGGAAATCGAAGATAAATCTACTCAAAACCATTCTGATTCTTACTCTGCCATCTCCAGGCATCACAGCAAGCCTCCAAAAGTGTTTTCCCAGCAGTCCATCCAAGCTCTTCTTTCGCCTTGTCAGCATTTGAATAGCAACTTGCGACATCACCAGCCCGACGCGGCATAATCTTGTAAGGAATCTCTTTGCCCACAGCTTCAGAAAAAGTCCGAATCAACTCCAAAACCGACACACCGCGTCCTGTGCCTAAATTATAAATCTCAACTCCTTTATGCTCGTGGTTTAGTGCGGCAATATGCCCTTTCGCCAAATCCATGACATGAATATAATCACGTACACCCGTTCCATCCGGCGTATCATAGTCATTGCCGAATACGCTGACCTGCTTTAGTTTTCCAATTGCAACTTGCGAAACATACGGCAGCAAATTATTCGGTATTCCTGCAGGCTCTTCGCCTATCAAACCGGATTCATGCGCCCCAATCGGATTAAAATAACGCAGCAAAGTTACAGAAAGCTGCGGATTAACTTTTGCGACATCTTGCAGCATTTGTTCAATCATAAATTTCGTCCAGCCATAAGGATTTGTCAACCCAATCCCCACACGACTCGTCTCAAACAGGGGCAACTCTTCAGGAACCCCATAAACCGTCGCTGAACTACTGAAAACTAAATGCTCGACATCATACTTTAAGCAGAAGTCTATCAGATTCAAAGTTGAAGTAATATTATTTTCATAATAACGCAAAGGCTTTTGGACAGATTCTCCAACAGATTTTAACCCTGCAAAATGAATCACTGCGTCAAAGGTGTTTTCCTTGAAAACTTTCTCGGAGGCTTCTTTATCGCACAAATCCACCTTGTAGAACCTTGGTGTCTTTCCAGAAATCAGCTCAATGCGCTTCAAAACCTCAATCTTACTGTTTATCAGATTGTCAACAACAACTACATCAAATCCGTTTTGTAATAGTTCAATCGTTGTGTGAGAGCCGATAAATCCTAGGCCTCCTGTTATTAATACTTTAGTCATGATATTTTCCTATCTTCTAAAAATTGGCTTATTGTCGACTTATTGACCTCTTAAGCCATTGACAGTGGTCAATAAACAGTATGTTATCAAATTCTTTTTTTCTCCTTTTTTTTTTTTTTTTTTTTTTTTTTTTTTTTTCTTCTTTTTTTTTTCTTTTTTTCTTTTTTTTTTTTTCCTTTTTTCTTTTTTTTTCTTTTCATTCTTTCCTTCTTTAATTTTTTTTCCTTCTTTCTCCTTTTTCATTATTTTTTTCTTTCTCTTTTTCTCATCTCCTTTCCCTCTTTTCTCCTTTTCTTCTCTTTTTCCTTCTTCTTCTT
>NZ_BAAGGQ010000042.1:0-3576 GCF_054658595.1 Lactovum odontotermitis | reverse complement strand
TTCTTAACTTCTGTACACTTTATGCCGCTTAATCTTTTTAAAAATTTGCATTTTTTTAGTTAATATGTTATTCTATTTATGGAGATAAATTTATTTTGCTGCCAAAATACGAACGCATCAAACAAGAACTCCTCGCAGAACTAAAAGCGCATAAATTCAGACCTGGAGACAGATTTTATTCTGAGTCTGATATTAAGTGCAATTTTAGTGTGAGTTCTATTACGGCCGTAAAAGTTCTCAATGAGCTGACATCTGCCGGCTACTTATACCGTATTCAAGGCAAAGGCACCTACGTCTCGAAGTCGAAAGTCTCACAGAATGTCAAATTTTCTGATATTGAAGTTTACTCTCAGGAGTGTGAACACACCAAAGTCCTGTCTGTCTCTGAAGAAAGTGACCCTGTAATTCTGAAAGAGCTGAAACTGAAAAAAGGAGACAGTTATTACAAATTTGTCCGAGTTCGCTTTTTCAACGACATTCCATTTCTGACACAGACGACTTATTTGTCGAAAACATTGGTTAAAGCGCCTATTTCTGATGACCTCTCAATTTACAGCAGCCTTTACAAGTATGTCCAAAAAGATTTCGGCATTGACCTCTCTCTGATGGCTTCGGTTGAAACAAACGAAGTTGTTTTCCCGGATAACCCTAAAATCCTGAGCCTGCTCAATCTCAGTTTCCGCGAACCTGCCGTTAAACAAATCAAGCATACTTATCTGCCGGACAAAAGCGTTGCTGAGTACATTGTCAGCTATAAACACTGGAAATACTACAAAATAAAAATCGAAACGGAGGCCGAATAGGCCTATTAACCGTAAAACAAAAAAAGCCATTACCTGAATAATGACTTTTTTAATTGTTTTTAAACACTTAGGCTTATTTTGGCCAGATAGAAGGCCACAGCCCAAATCCTGAGCCCACCAGGCCAATCACCAGAAGAAGCAGGATGCACCTGATAGGAGTCCATTTGAACTTCCTCATCAGCATATACAGAAGCAGCGTCAGCCCAAGCGGAATCATTGACGGCAGAATCCCGTCCAGAATCTTCTGAATGTCAATCGGCGCTTTACCATTGGCAATAACGATATTAAGCTTTGTGGCACCGAACGTACAAGTCAAGGCACCAACAACGAAGATACCAAGGATAGAAGCCGCACGCGTGAACTCTTTGGCATTCGCGGTCAAGACGCCGATGGCATTTGTGCCCATCTTGTAGGACCAGCTCATCAGGAAATAACGCAGCGCGAACTGAACCACGTTGAAAACAATCAGAAAGAGGAAAGGCGCAACAACATTGCCGTCAATGGCCATGTTTGACGTAATGCCGGCTGTAATCGGCACCAGCGTGAACCAGAAGAGCGCATCGCCGATACCGCCGAGAGGTCCCATGGCAGCGACACGAACGGCACGAATCGTCGGAATATCAGTTTTAGCCTGCTCCAGCGAGAGCACGATTCCCATAACGAAGTTGACAAGGAATGGGTGAGTATTGAAGAACTCCAGATTGTGACTCATTGACGCCGCAAGGTCATTTTTATTCTTGTGAATCTTTTCCAGGCCTGGCAGAATTGAATAGAGCCAGCCTCCGGCCTGCATACGCTCATAGTTGAATGACGCCTGTAAAAAGAGCGAGCGCCAAACCATCTTATTGAGCGTTTTCTTGTCTAAAGGAGCCGCAGGCGTTAAGTCTTCGTACTGGTTTGGAATATTATATGCCATCTTCGTAATCTCCTTCATCTGTTGATTGAGCTGCCGGTTTTAGCTTGGACTGAATCTGGAAATCCCAGAAAGCAATAGCAAAACCAATCAGCGCGAGCAAAATCATTGCAGAACCGCTCAAACTTGGAATGGCCGCAATCAGAACTGCCAGGGCAAATCCGACAAAGAAGAAGCCCCACAAATCTCTTGAAACCATCACGCGAATCAGAATAGCGAATCCGACATAGCGCATCATACCGCCGGCAGCGGACAATCCGTTCATCAGCCATGTTGGAATTGCGTCAACGACCTGGCTTCCGAATGTTGCACCGCCGATAAAGAAGAGCGTCACAACCAGCCCGAAGATAATACCAAGTGCGCACATCGCCAGATAATTAATCCGGTCAATCCCTTTCGGATTTGCATTCTCCGCTTCCCGGTCAGCAACTGCCATCACTGGCGACATTAAAGTAAAGATAAGTGTCACGCCGTATTGCCCAAGCAGTGAGAATGGCACCGCTGTGGCCACGGCCGCCGTCGGCTCCAGTTTCAGCGTGATTGCCAGAATCGAGGCCATAATCCCGCCGATAACCGCATTGGGCGGCTGAGCCCCTCCCACCGGCATATTTCCGATGGTCATCAACTGGTAAGTACCGCCAACGATGAGCCCTGTTTTCAA
This sequence comes from Lactovum odontotermitis, assembly GCF_054658595.1. NCBI lineage: Bacteria > Bacillati > Bacillota > Bacilli > Lactobacillales > Streptococcaceae > Lactovum > Lactovum odontotermitis. The sequence goes on along the minus strand of NZ_BAAGGQ010000042.1, from coordinate 1,199 downwards.
GTCTCCCAAGATAAGTCCGATGACCATACCCATGACAATGGGCTGGTAGAGCGACTCCAGGAAACTAAACTGGTCAATGGCTGCGATGAATGTCACCGCAAAGACCAGTATAATTTGTATTATGCTTGCATGCATGTAAACCTCCTTTGAATAGCGTTCGCGCAAGCGCTCGGTCATGATAGCATTTGCACGGACTTTTCACAATTTTCCTTAAGTAAATAATTTCGATACATCTTCGGCAGGGATAGACGGCACGCGCTGAATCTGCAGTTCTACTCCCAAATCCTGCAGCTCTTTGAACGCGGCAACATCTGCATCATCAACTGCAACAGACGTTGCGACCTGACGCTTCCCTTCTGCCATATGCATATTACCGATATTGACTTTCTTTATAGGCACTCCTCCTTTCACGAGTTTTAAAACATCTTCAGGATTTTCACAAATAATGAAAATCAGCTGCTTGTCATTTGCTTTTCCAATGATGTCAATGGTTTTCTGCAGTGTGAAATAGCGCGTCGCCACACCTGTCGGCGCAGCCATGTCCATCAGCCCCTGGCGCATCTTGTTTCCGGCCACCTCGTCGTTGGCAACAAGTAAAAGATTGGCTCCGATTGAGCTTGTCCATTGTGTGGCAACCTGGCCGTGAATCAGGCGATTGTCAATTCTTGTCAATAAAATATGCGGCATTTTTTCTCTCCTTTGAATAATAGCATTCGTTTTTTTATAGTATTTTTATACTTTGTGTACATTGTTCAGTCAAATGACCGCCTAAGTGTCCAATTTCCCCAATTATTCACTCAATCGGCTTGACTAACTTTTTCAATTTGGTAAAATCTCTGTTATCGCGTATCGCGACGCCTCAATCACCAGTTTGTCAGCGAGACGAATTTTGACGATTTCATCTCCCAGCTCGACAATTTCGCCGATTAAACCGGCGCTGAACATGACCTTAGAGCCGACTTTCAGGTTCTGGTGAAGTTCTGCCATTCTCGCGCGCCGTTTTTTCAGCTGATTATTGCTGAAAACTCCGTAAAACAGCCCGAAAATAATCAAAAAGGCCGCGAGCACCATTGAGGAATTTAAAATCATCTCTCCATTCACAACATTTCCTCCTTTACCAATATTCAGTCCTGTACAAGTATTCAGTGTTTTAATACCTGTTCTTTTTACCCATTTAACGCTGCCGATGATTATCCATT
>NZ_BAAGGQ010000041.1:0-4426 GCF_054658595.1 Lactovum odontotermitis | reverse complement strand
ACTAAAATGTAATTGTCAGTTTAATTATGACTTGTTGCAGATAAAGAGATTTGTTAAACTACATGTATGAAAACTTTTTTCTACTGTGGTGAATAGGAGAAGTTTTCAAAACTTAACCGAATGAAAGAAAACAGCTAAGATTAGCAATTCTTTCTATATAAAGTGGACGTCGCTTTAACAGTTTTTGCGAATCTTATCGTATCTGTCATCCTGGTTAAGAATTGATTAATTTATCACCAAAGAAAGAATACAAGGGGAACTTAAATGTCAAAAGAAGCTCAAAATCGGCTCGATCGACTTCATCCTGAAAAAATGGAAAAAACAACAAATTTCCGAACCTGGAAGTCAGGTAAATCCTGGCTGTATGCTGTTTCTGTTGTGGCAGCATTGGCAGGCGGAACAGTTGTGTCGACAACTGGAAAAGCCGACACAACAGATGATAGCGTTGCTGCAGCTTATGCAGAAAACCTAAAAGCTGGTACTAATCTGACAGTTACCTTACAAAGCGCTTCCACAGCGGTAACGACCTTTTCTGCCGCTGCTGCTGATGCTTCGTCATCATCAGACTCATCATCTTCATCTTCATCAGATTCATCATCATCATCATCGGATTCATCCTCTGCCACTTCGTCTGCACTTGCAAGTACAGGTTCACAAGCAGTTTCTAATGCGAATTCTGCAGTTGCAGAAGCCGCAATTGCAAAATCAGTGACGAGTATGGTGGCTCGTGAGGCAGACCTTAATGGTCCTACGAGTACAACCTCTAGCTATGTTTCACTGACAGCAGAGTCTACAGCTCGTATTGTGAAAGCAAACCAGGCTGCTAATTCAGCTTATGCTGCTGCCAGCTCTTACTATGTCACAGCTTCAGGAGCTAATTCATATGTGCTTTCTTATGCTGGAGAGAATAATCCTAATTCCTATGCACTTATGTCAAATCAGGCAAGCGTTGCATATGCTGCCGGATCTAATGCGCTGATTCAGCTTGCAATCGCAAGTTCAGCTATGTCTGACGCGCTTGCAGCGGCAAATCTTTCAAATGGAACAGGTATTGATTCAAACTTAGCAACGGGTGTTACGGTTGCGACTCCAAGTATGGTTGCGAATGTTTCGGACGATATGTCTAATGCAATTCAGAATAGTACGTTTGCAGCAGTTTCTACTTGGGATCAGCTGAATTCAGCTTATTCTGATGAAAGTATTACTTATATTCAGCTGACGGCTGACTTTAAGGCACCGGATCAGTATCAGGGAACGACCCCTTCGAATTATTCTGTTCGTGATCTTGGCTGGCGCGCCAGCAGTTTGACCATTGATGGTAATGGACATACCCTCAATATGGGAAATGAGGTCTTCTCAGTCGGTCGTACGGCACAAACATCAACGCAGGGTGTGGACGGCAACATTGCTGTTGGGTCATATGGGTCAGGTGCAGTGGTCACTTCTGGTCCGTCACAGTTTACTCTGACCAATATTACGGTTCAGGCGGCGAATCCCTTTAATACAACAGGCTTGGATACATATGACAGCTATATGAATGCTTCAGCGCTCATTAGTGCAGGAACGACCAATGGTAATAACCCGGGTAACTGGACTTTTAATTTAAATGACGTTAAAGTCATGGGAGTTCCTACGCAGACAGGTCAGTGGCAAGGTTATCAGCCTACGGTTGTTTATGCACCTGATGCAATGGTAAATCTCTCTGGAAATAATTATTTCCAGGTAAATGCTTCTGCCATAGGAGCTGGTGCACTTCACATCACAGATGGTGCAACGGTTCGTGAAGATATTGCAACAAGTATCAGTTCTGTAACGGTTGGTTTCTTTAACAGTATATCTGCAAGTTTTCCTTATGCAACGACTGGTTCAGGATCTGACCGTGATGTTGTTGTAGGTGATGGCGCTCGTATTGTTGCTGATAATCAGACAGTAGGTGATTATAATAGCCGGGCTCTTATCTCGGGCAGCTGGTCATCAGTTAAGGTTGGTGATAATGTTACCTGGCTGCAGAATAGTTTTGGCAATATAATCGATGATACTTACTGGAACTCGACAGATACAAATGGACGTCAAGTTGATTTTGGCCAGAACACTATCCTTGATGCTACTAAGGTTTATGGAAGCTATCCATTTTACTTAATTTATGGTTCAACAGTTAACTTTGCTTCTGGTTCTGTGATTGCGATTCATCAGACAAGTGGTATCCCGACATTCTACATGGATCAGGCTTCAACAGTTAACTTCAATAATGCCAATTATATTGATGTCAATCATACCGATGCAAATGGCGTTGAAGTTGCCTCGCAGACTTTCATGGGAATGGGTACTGTAAACATCACTAACCCGCCTGGTGAAGAAGGGGTACTACGTGCCTGGACAAGCGGCTATCCTTTTGATAACAGCGAAAGCAAGCCTGCCGGCACAGCATCAGCCAATTACAATATTATTACTTATCAAGGCCTGACGCCGGATTTGGGATATTATAGGACAACTATCACGGATGTGAATAACAATAGTTCTGTCACTAGTATCTTTGGTAATCCAGCCACAGGAACCACCTATCCAAACGCACATCAGTTCATCGTTAATGGTACTTACATTGCTGAGCCAAGCAACACTGCGAACACGACTGTCAGCTATGTTGATAAACAAACTGGAAATCCTGTCACTCCAATGACAGAAGTTAAAGTAATTGGTGATATCGGTGCAGTGGTATCTGTTCCAACAGCTCCAACTGTGCCAAACTTCTACTTTGTTGATGCCACTTATAATGGAGAAGCTGTAACTTCAGGTTCATCTATTACTTTGGTTGAAAATGGAGAGCTGGTTTATAATTACCTCTATGGTACAGCGCCAGCAAAGGCGACTACAGTTGTTTCCTACATTGATAACGCAACAGGCAGAGCTGTTTCACCTACGACTCCAGTTGCACCTATCACCGGCAATGTTGGTGATGCAGTAACGGTTGAAGCAGCACCAACTGTACCAGATTACACTCTTGTGAATGTTACATATAATGGGACAGAAACTACACCAGGCAGTTCTATTACGCTGACAGAAAACGGTGCACTGATTTACCATTATGTAAGCAGCTCAAACAGCTCATCAAGCAGCTCATCAAGTGCGCCAAAGGCGACTACGGTTATTTCCTACATTGATGATACAACGGGCAGAGCTGTTTCACCTACAACTCCAGTTGCAGCTATCACTGGCAATGTTGGTGATGCAGTAACGGTTGAAGCAGCACCAACTGTACCAGATTACACCTTTGTGGATGCTACATATAATGGGACAGCAATTACACCAGGCAGCTCTATTACGCTGACAGAAAACGGTGCACTGATTTACCATTATGTAAGCAGCTCAAACAGCTCATCAAGCAGCTCATCAAGTTCAAGCAGCTCAAGCAGCTCATCAAGTTCAAGCAGCTCAAGCAGCTCATCAAGTTCAAGCAGCTCAAGCAGCTCATCAAGTTCAAGCAGCTCAACAGCTCATCAAGCAGCTCATCAAGTTCAAGCAGCTCAAGCAGCTCATCAAGTTCAAGCAGCTCAAGCAGCTCATCAAGTTCAAGCAGCTCAAGCAGCTCATCAAGTTCAAGCAGCTCAAGCAGCTCATCAAGTTCAAGTAGTTCAAGTAGTTCTGTCAATCCAACAAGCCCAGACGGTGATTTTGACGGCGACGGCATCAAGAACAGCGCCGATCCAGATGACGACAATGACGGCGTTCCAGATGTAGATGATCCGAAACCGTTTGATCCAACAGATCCAACGGGTCCTGACGGTGACTTTGACCGTGACGGCATCAAGAACAGTGCAGATGATGATGATGATAATGACGGCGTTCCTGATGTACATGATCCAAAACCATTTGATCCATCTGTTCCAGGTTCAATAGATCCAACAAGCCCAGACGGTGACTTTGACGGTGACGGCATCAAGAACAGTGCAGATCCGGACGATGACAATGACGGCGTTCCAGATGAGCAGGATCCTAAACCATTTGATCCATCTGTTCCAGGTGACACGAATACATCAACAAGCCCAGATGGTGACTTTGACGGTGACGGCATCAAGAACAGTGCAGATCCGGACGATGACAATGACGGCGTTCCAGATGTAGATGATCCAAAACCATTTGATCCATCCGTTCCAGGTTCAATAGATCCAACAAGCCCAGACGGTGACTTTGACGGTGACGGCATCAAGAACAGTGCAGATCCGGATGATGACAATGACGGCGTTCCAGACGAGCAGGATCCTAAACCATTTGATCCATCTGTTCCAGGTGACACGAACACATCAACAAGCCCAGACGGTGACTTTGACGGTGACGGCATCAAGAACAGTGCAGATCCGGACGATGACAATGACGGCGTTCCAGATGAGCAGGATCCTAAACCATTTGATCCATCTGTTCCAGGTGACAC
>NZ_BAAGGQ010000040.1:0-4754 GCF_054658595.1 Lactovum odontotermitis | reverse complement strand
AGCTTGGGAACGCCCATATCTGACAGGGGGCAACCCCCAACTACATCCGGCGCGGTGAGGCTTAACTGCTGTGTTCGACATGGATACAGGTGTATCCCTCACGCCATGATTCCCAAACTAATTGCTTCTGAATGACTTCATCATTCAAAACTAAATAACAACTTTCACTCAAAACCTTGCTGCTTGACTCTTTGGTAAAGTCCTCGAGCGATTAGTAACGGTTAGCTCCATGCGTCGCCGCACTTCCACATCCGTCCTATCTACCTGATCTTCTCTCAGGGCTCTTAACCATAAGTGGTGGGAAATCTCATCTCGAGGGGGGCTTCACACTTAGATGCTTTCAGCGTTTATCCCTGCCCCACTTAGCTATCCAGCCGTGCCTCTGGCGAGACAACTGGTACACCAGCGGTGGGTCCATCCCGGTCCTCTCGTACTAAGGACAGATCCCCTCAAATTTCCTACGCCCGCGACGGATAGGGACCGAACTGTCTCACGACGTTCTGAACCCAGCTCGCGTGCCGCTTTAATGGGCGAACAGCCCAACCCTTGGGACCGACTACAGCCCCAGGATGCGACGAGCCGACATCGAGGTGCCAAACCTCCCCGTCGATGTGAACTCTTGGGGGAGATAAGCCTGTTATCCCCAGGGTAGCTTTTATCCGTTGAGCGATGGCCCTTCCATGCGGTACCACCGGATCACTAAGCCCGACTTTCGTCCCTGCTCGACTTGTTGGTCTCGCAGTCAAGCTCCCTTCTACCTTTACACTCTACGAATGATTTCCAACCATTCTGAGGGAACCTTTGGGCGCCTCCGTTACTCTTTAGGAGGCGACCGCCCCAGTCAAACTGCCCGTCAGACACTGTCTCCCCGCCCGGTCAGGGCGGCGGGTTAGAGTAGCCATAAGTCAAGGGTAGTATCCCAACAATGCCTCCACCAAAACTAGCGTCCTGGTCTCTTAGGCTCCTACCTATCCTGTACATGACTTACAAATACTCAATATCAAACTGCAGTAAAGCTCCATGGGGTCTTTCCGTCCTGTCGCGGGTAACCTGCATCTTCACAGGTACTAAAATTTCACCGAGTCTCTCGTTGAGACAGTATCCAAATCATTACGCCTTTCGTGCGGGTCGGAACTTACCCGACAAGGAATTTCGCTACCTTAGGACCGTTATAGTTACGGCCGCCGTTTACTGGGGCTTCAATTCAGTGCTTCGCTTGCGCTAACACCTCCTCTTAACCTTCCAGCACCGGGCAGGCGTCACCCCCTATACTTCACCTTACGGTTTTGCAGAGAGCTGTGTTTTTGATAAACAGTTGCTTGGACCTATTCACTGCGGCTCAAGTCTCCTTGAGCACCCCTTCTCCCGAAGTTACGGGGTCATTTTGCCGAGTTCCTTAACGAGAGTTCGCTCGATCACCTGAGGCTACTCGCCTCGACTACCTGTGTCGGTTTACGGTACGGGAAGTAATATCTTATGCTAGACGCTTTTCTTGGCAGTGTGACATCAGGAACTTCGCTTCCGAAGAAGCTTCCCCATCACAGCTCAACGTTACAGGATCAAGCATTTGACTCAATCCACGCCTCACTGATTAGACCAGAATCCATTCACTGGCACTCCCTAGCCTACTGCGTCACGCCCTCACAATATTACCTGTACAGGAATATCAACCTGTTGTCCATCGACTACGCATTTCTGCCTCGCCTTAGGCCCCGACTAACCCTGGGCGGACGAGCCTTCCCCAGGAAACCTTAGTCATACGGTGGACAGGATTCTCACCTGTCTTTCGCTACTCATACCGGCATTCTCACTTCTTAACGCTCCAGCACTCCTCACGGTATACCTTCGTCGCTGTTAAGAACGCTCTCCTACCATCCTTGCGGATCCAAAGCTTCGGTAATGTGTTTAGCCCCGGTACATTTTCGGCGCAGGGTCACTCGACTAGTGAGCTATTACGCACTCTTTAAAGGGTAGCTGCTTCTGAGCTAACCTCCTAGTTGTCTGTGCAACCCCACATCCTTTTCCACTTAACACATATTTTGGGACCTTAGCTGTTGGTCTGGGCTGTTTCCCTTTCGACTACGGATCTTAGCACTCGCAGTCTGACTGCCGCACATGTTTAATAGCATTCGGAGTTTATCTGAAATTGGTACCCCTAGATGGGGCCCGCAGCCAAACAGTGCTCTACCTCCATTAAACTTACATTGCGACGCTAGCCCTAAAGCTATTTCGGAGAGAACCAGCTATCTCCAAGTTCGTTTGGAATTTCTCCGCTATCCACAAGTCATCCAAACACTTTTCAACGTGTCCTGGTTCGGGCCTCCAGTGCGTCTTACCACACCTTCACCCTGCTCATGGATAGGTCACTTGGTTTCGGGTCTACAACATGATACTATGACGCCCTATTCAGACTCGGTTTCCCTGCGGCTCCGCCTCTTCAGCTTAACCTCGCATCATATCATAACTCGCCGGTTCATTCTACAAAAGGCACGCTCTCAGACATTAACGTCCTCGAACTTCTTGTAGGCACACGGTTTCAGGTGCTGTTTCACTCCCCTCCCGGGGTTCTTTTCACCTTTCCCTCACGGTACTGGTTCACTATCGGTCACTAAGGAGTATTTAGGCTTAGGAGATGGTCCTCCCAGATTCAAACGAGATTTCACGTGTCTCGCCCTACTCAGGATACTGCTAGGTAGGCATTTCATTTCGTCTACGCGGCTATTACGCTCTTTAGCTCCTCTTCCCAGAGGATTCGTCTATGAAATGCAAGTCCATGTCGCAGTCCTACAACCCCATGATGCAAGCACCATGGTTTGGCCTCTTTCCCGTTCGCTCGCCGCTACTTAGGAAATCATTCTTATTTTCTTTTCCTGTGGCTACTGAGATGTTTCAGTTCACCACGTTACCTTCACATGAGCTATGTATTCACTCATGGATGACAGACAATATCTGCCGGGTTTCCCCATTCGGAAATGACTGGATCATCGCGTACTTACTGCTCCCCAATCCATATCGGTGTTCGTCCCGTCCTTCTTCGGCTCTTAGTGCCAAGGCATCCACCGTGCGCCCTTATTAACTTTGCCATATGAAGCTCACGCTTCTTTAAGTCATAAGTTTTTAAAATTTTCGATTTCTCGAAACTCTAAATTCGCAGCTATATCTTTCGATATTTTTTCAAGATAAGTGTGACCTTATCTTTTCGGTTTATTTTGTTATGTTGTTATTCAGTTTTCAATGATCAAGCTTGAAGACTCTCAATTGCTCTCAAATCTTCAATGGAGAATAACGGGATCGAACCGTTGACCTCCTGCGTGCAAAGCAGGCGCTCTCCCAGCTGAGCTAATCCCCCATCGTTTCCCTCTGTCTAACAAAGACACAGTTAAACGTCGGTCAGGTCTCTAAGACCTCTCAAAACTAAATATTACTTCAATCAAACCTCTTGAATCTTTTTATGTGTGATTCGCACTCTTTGTTTTCCTTAGAAAGGAGGTGATCCAGCCGCAGGTTCTCCTACGGCTACCTTGTTACGACTTCACCCCAGTCATCGGTTTTGCCTTAGGCCGCTGCCTCCTTACGGTTAGCACACGGACTTTGGGCACCCCCAACTCCCATGGTGTGACGGGCGGTGTGTACAAGACCCGGGAACGTATTCACCGCGGCGTGCTGATCCGCGATTACTAGCGATTCCGACTTCATGCAGGCGAGTTGCAGCCTGCAATCCGAACTGAGACAAGTTTTAAGAGATTTGCTTGCGCTCGCGCGCTTGCTGCTCGTTGTACTTGCCATTGTAGCACGTGTGTAGCCCAAGTCATAAGGGGCATGATGATTTGACGTCATCCCCACCTTCCTCCGCATTATCTGCGGCAGTCTGTCTAGAGTGCCCAACTCAATGATGGCAACTAAACATAGGGGTTGCGCTCGTTGCGGGACTTAACCCAACATCTCACGACACGAGCTGACGACAACCATGCACCACCTGTCACCGCTGCCCCGAAGGGAAGGCCTATCTCTAGGCCGGTCAGCGGGATGTCAAGACTTGGTAAGGTTCTTCGCGTTGCTTCGAATTAAACCACATGCTCCACCGCTTGTGCGGGTCCCCGTCAATTCCTTTGAGTTTCAACCTTGCGGTCGTACTCCCCAGGCGGAGTGCTTATCGTGTTAACTGCGATACTGAAAAGCTTATGCCTCCCAACATCTAGCACTCATCGTTTACGGCGTAGACTACCAGGGTATCTAATCCTGTTTGCTACCTACGCTTTCGAGCCTCAGCGTCAGTTACAGCCCAGTGAGCCGCTTTCGCCTCCGGTGTTCTTCCATATATCTACGCATTCCACCGCTACACATGGAGTTCCACTCACCTCTACTGCACTCAAGTCTCCCAGTTTCCAATGCGTACAATGGTTAAGCCACTGCCTTTTACATCAGACTTAAAAAACCGCCTGCGCTCGCTTTACGCCCAATAAATCCGGACAACGCTCGGGACCTACGTATTACCGCGGCTGCTGGCACGTAGTTAGCCGTCCCTTTCTGATAAGATACCGTCACGAAGAGAACTTTCCACTCTCTCTCCCGTTCGTCTCTTATAACAGAGCTTTACGATCCGAAAACCTTCTTCACTCACGCGGCGTTGCTCGGTCAGACTTCCGTCCATTGCCGAAGATTCCCTACTGCTGCCTCCCGTAGGAGTTTGGGCCGTGTCTCAGTCCCAATGTGGCCGATTACCCTCTCAGGTCGGCTATGGATCATCGCCTTGG
>NZ_BAAGGQ010000039.1:0-4886 GCF_054658595.1 Lactovum odontotermitis | reverse complement strand
GTTTCGGATGACTTGAGTGATAGTGTTTCAGATAATCTGAGCGACTCAGATTCTGATAGTTTGAGTGATAGTGTTTCGGATAATTTGAGTGATTCTGTTTCGGATAGTCTGAGTGATAGTGTTTCAGATAATCTGAGTGATAGTGTTTCGGATGACTTGAGTGATAGTGCTTCAGATAGTTTGAGTGATTCAGATTCTGATAGTTTGAGCGATTCGGATTCAGACAGTTTGAGTGACTCGGATTCTGATAATCTGAGTGATTCTGTTTCGGATGACTTGAGTGATAGTGATTCCGACAGTTTAAGTGATAGTGTTTCAGATAATCAGAGTGATTCGGTTTCGGATTCTCTGAGTGACAGCGATTCGGATAGTTTGAGCGACTCCGTTTCGGATGACTTGAGTGATAGTGTTTCAGATGTTGATAGTGATTCTAATTTTGATAGTGACTCCGTAAGTGACAGTGATTCAGATAATCTGAGCGATTCAGACTCGGATAGTTTGAGTGACAGTGTTTCAGATAATCTGAGCGACTCAGATTCTGATAGTATGAGTGATAGTGTTTCGGATAATCTGAGCGACTCAGATTCTGACAGTTTGAGTGATAGTGATTCAGATAATCTGAGTGATAGTGTTTCGGATGACTTGAGTGATAGTGCTTCAGATAGTTTGAGTGATTCAGATTCTGATAGTTTGAGTGATAGTGTTTCGGATAATCTGAGTGATTCAGATTCTGATAGTTTGAGTGATAGTGTTTCGGATAATTTGAGTGATTCTGTTTCAGATGACTTGAGTGATAGTGTTTCGGATAATCTGAGTGATTCTGTTTCGGATGACTTGAGTGATAGTGTTTCGGATAATCTGAGCGACTCAGATTCTGCTAGTCTGAGTGATAGTGTTTCGGATAATCTGAGTGATTCAGATTCCGATAGTTTGAGTGATAGTGTTTCAGATAATCTGAGCGACTCAGATTCTGATAGTTTGAGTGACAGCGTTTCAGATAATCTGAGCGATTCTGTTTCGGATGACTTGAGTGACAGCGTTTCAGATAATCTGAGTGACTCCGTTTCGGATGACTTGAGTGATAGTGTTTCAGATAATCTGAGCGACTCAGATTCTGATAGTATGAGTGATAGTGTTTCGGATAATCTGAGCGACTCAGATTCTGACAGTTTGAGTGATAGTGTTTCAGATAATCTGAGTGATTCAGATTCTGACAGTTTGAGCGATTCAAACTCAGATTCACTGAGTGACAGTACTTCCGATAGTTTAAGTGATTCGGATTCTGACAGCTTGAGTGATTCTGTTTCGGATGACTTGAGTGATAGTGCTTCGGATAGTCTGAGTGATAGTGATTCAGATAATCTGAGCGACTCAGATTCTGATAGTTTGAGTGATAGCGTTTCGGATAATCTGAGCGACTCAGATTCTGACAGTTTGAGTGATAGTGTTTCAGATAATCTGAGTGATTCCGATTCTGATAGTTTGAGTGACAGCGACTCTGATAATCTGAGCGACTCAGATTCTGACAGTTTGAGTGATAGTGTTTCAGATAATCTGAGTGATTCCGATTCTGATAGTTTGAGTGACAGCGACTCTGATAGTTTGAGTGACAGTGCTTCGGATAATCTGAGCGATTCGGATTCTGACAGTTTGAGTGACAGTGTTTCAGATAATCTGAGTGATTCCAATTCAGACAATTTGAGTGACAGCGATTCTGATAGCTTGAGCGATAGTGATTCAGACAGTTTGAGTGATAGTGACTCTGATAACTTGAGTGATAGCGTTTCAGATAATCTAAGCGACTCCGTTTCTGACAGTTTGAGTGATAGCGATTCTGATAGCCTGAGTGATTCAGATTCCGATAGCTTGAGCGATAGTGATTCCGACAGTTTGAGCGACTCCGTTTCGGATGACTTGAGTGATAGTGTTTCAGATAATTTGAGTGATTCTGTTTCGGATGACTTGAGTGATAGTGTTTCAGATAGTTTAAGTGATTCGGATTCTGACAGCTTGAGTGATAGTGCTTCGGATAGTCTGAGTGATTCAGATTCCGACAGTTTGAGTGATAGTGTTTCGGATAATTTGAGTGATAGTGTTTCTGATAGTCAGAGTGATTCGGTTTCGGATGACTTGAGTGATAGTGTTTCAGATAGTTTGAGTGATTCAGATTCCGACAGTTTGAGCGACTCAGATTCAGATAGTTTGAGTGATAGTGTTTCGGATAGTCTGAGCGATTCTGCTTCGGATGACTTGAGTGACAGTGTTTCAGATAGTCAGAGTGATTCAGATTCAGACAGCTTGAGGGACTCGGATTCAGATAGTCTGAGTGACAGTGATTCTGATAGTCTGAGCGATTCAGATTCTGATAGTCTGAGCGATTCAGATTCTAATAGTTTGAGTGATTCTAATTCAGACAGTTTGAGTGATAGCAATTCTGACAGTTTGAGCGACAGTGATTCAGATAGTCTGAGTGACAGTGATTCTGATAGCTTGAGCGATTCAGATTCTGATAGTCTGAGCGATTCTAATTCAGATAGTCAGAGTGATAGTGTTTCAGATAATCTGAGCGATTCAGATTCCGATAGCTTGAGTGACAGCAATTCTGACAGTTTGAGTGATAGCAATTCCGATAGTTTGAGTGACAGTGATTCGGATAGTTTGAGTGATAGCAATTCCGATAGTTTGAGTGACAGTGATTCCGATAGTTTGAGCGATTCAGATTCAGATAGCTTGAGCGATAGTGATTCTGATAGTTTGAGTGATAGTGTTTCAGATAGTCTGAGTGACAGTGTTTCAGATAGCCTGAGCGACTCCGTTTCGGATGACTTGAGTGATAGTGTTTCAGATAGTTTGAGTGACAGCGACTCCGATAGTCTAAGTGACTCGGATTATGATAGCTTGAGTGATAGCGATTCTGACAGTTTGAGCGACTCCGTTTCGGATGACTTGAGTGATAGTGTTTCAAATAATCTGAGTGATTCAGATTCAGACAGTTTGAGTGACAGTGATTCAGATAGTTTGAGTGATAGTGCTTCGGATAATCTGAGCGATTCGGATTCAGACAGTTTGAGTGACTCGGATTCTGATAGTCTGAGTGATTCAGACTCTGATAGTCTAAGTGATTCCGATTCAGACAGTTTGAGCGACAGTGATTCGGATAGTCTGAGCGACTCAGATTCAGACAGCTTGAGTGATTCAAACTCGGATTCCTTGAGTGACTCGGATTCAGATAATCTGAGCGACAGTAATTCTGACAGTCTGAGCGATTCCAATTCTGATAGCTTGAGTGATAGTGCTTCAGATAGTTTGAGTGATAGTGTTTCAGATAATCTGAGCGATTCCGATTCTGATAGTTTGAGTGATAGTGTTTCGGATGACTTGAGTGATAGTGTTTCAGATAGTTTGAGTGATTCAGATTCCGACAGTTTGAGCGACTCAGATTCAGATAGTTTGAGTGATAGTGTTTCGGATAGTCTGAGTGATTCAGATTCCGACAGTTTGAGTGACAGCAATTCAGACAGTTTGAGTGATAGCAATTCCGATAGTTTGAGTGACAGTGATTCCGATAGTTTGAGCAATTCAGATTCAGATAGCTTGAGCGATAGTGATTCTGATAATCTGAGTGATTCAGATTCAGATAGCTTGAGTGACTCGGACTCTGATAGTTTAAGTGATAGTAATTCAGATAGCTTGAGCGATAGTAATTCAGACAGCTTGAGCGATAGCAATTCCGATAGTTTGAGTAACAGTGATTCAGACAGCTTGAGCGATTCAAACTCTGATTCTCAGAGTGATAGCAATTCCGATAGTTTGAGTGATGGTGTTTCAGATAATCTGAGCGACTCAATTTCTGACAGTTTGAGCGATTCCAATTCAGATAGTTTAAGTGATAGTAATTCAGATAGCTTGAGTGACAGTGATTCTGTTTCGGATGACTTGAGTGATAGTGATTCCGACAGTTTAAGTGATAGTGTTTCAGATAATCAGAGTGATTCGGTTTCGGATTCTCTGAGTGACAGCGATTCGGATAGTTTGAGCGACTCCGTTTCGGATGACTTGAGTGATAATGTTTCTGATAGTCTGAGTGACTCTGTTTCGAATGACTTGAGTGATAGTGCTTCGGATAGTCAGAGTGACTCCGTAAGTGACAGTGATTCGGATAGTTTGAGCGACAGTGATTCAGATAATCTGAGCGATTCTGTTTCGGATGACTTGAGTGATAGTGTTTCAGATGTTGATAGTGACTCCGTAAGTGACAGTGATTCGGATAGTTTGAGCGACTCCGTTTCGGATGACTCGAGTGATAGTGCTTCGGATAGTCAGAGTGATTCAAATTCGGATAGTTTAAGTGATTCAGATTCCGACAGCTTGAGTGACTCGGATTCAGATAGTCTGAGCGATTCTGTTTCGGATGACTTGAGTGATAGTGTTTCAGATAATCTGAGTGATAGTGTTTCGGATGACTTGAGTGATAGTGCTTCAGATAATCTGAGTGATTCGGATTCAGATAGCTTGAGCGATTCGGATTCAGACAGTTTGAGTGACTCGGATTCTGATAGTCTGAGCGATTCTGTTTCGGATGACTTGAGTGATTCAGATTCCGATAGTTTGAGTGATAGTGTTTCGGATAATCTGAGTGATTCCGATTCGGACAGTTTGAGTGATAGTGTTTCAGATAATCTGAGTGATTCTGTTTCAGATGACTTGAGTGATAGTGCTTCGGATAATCTGAGTGATTCGGATTCAGATAGCTTGAGCGATTCGGATTCAGACAGTTTGAGTGACTCGGATTCTGATAATCTGAGTGATTCTGTTTCGGATGACTTGAGTGATAGTGTTTCAGATAATCTGAGTGACTCCGTTTCGGATGACTTGAGTGATAGTGC
>NZ_BAAGGQ010000038.1:0-4994 GCF_054658595.1 Lactovum odontotermitis | reverse complement strand
ACTATTAATTGCATTAAATTTTTGGAACTTTGGAACATGATTCTGAGAAACTACAAGCTTGTTTTTTATGAAGCCAGCTTCGTTAGGAGAGTAGATTATTCCATCCTGTCCTTTTATTTTAGGAACAAATATATCATACTTTTCATTCACAGCTTCTTCTTGTTCTTTTAGAAATTTGCTTTCTAAGATTGTATCATCGTCTAGCCAACAAATATAAGTAAAATTAACTTTGGATTCGGCAAAAATATTATTTAAAATACAATTGTATGCCCTTGAGAGGCCAATGTTTTCATTTTGAGATAAATATGTAATCCCTTCGTTTTTACATTTCTTTTCATTGTTTAAACAAAATTCGGGATTATCACTATTATCAAAAACTAATATTTGGCTTTTATCAACACACGATTTCAAAAAGAAAAACGTATTAGAGTCTTCAATATTTTTATTGTACAATACAATAGCGTAAGCAATCATCATCGCACCATTCTTTCGTACTCACCAACAATATAATCCCAAGAAAAAAGGCGTTTTACTCTCTCCTTTGAATACCTTAATGCAGCAATATCATAATAAATAGCATTGGCAGCTCTTATATTCTTTTTCTTGATGTTGAAGCATTCTGCCCTATTATGAACAAAAGTGCACTTCTTGCTTTCTGCTAAACAAGCCACATGATGCTTGATATATTCACTGACTTTATTTGCCGTCAACTCTTCAACAAAAGTTTCAAAACCGCCATAATGTACTGGAATTCCTCTTGAACCATTGATGTAAACGTGTCTTTCCTTCAATCCTATGACCTACCCCTTAATACTCTATCGAACTACCACTCTTGAAAAGAGACTACAAGTAATATCAATCGACATTACGATTATTACGTATCTCCGTAGTAATAATAAGCCGAATCCCCAGCACTCCCCCCATGCAGGATAACCCCCAGGACATTCGCCTGCACCTGCTCAAACAACTTCTTCGCTTTTATCAGCCCTTCCTTTTTCGTCTGGTGCGCCCGCGCCACCATGACCACACCGTCCACCTGACTGCTCAGAATCACGGCATCTGTGACTGCGACAACCGGCGGTGTATCAATCAGGACGATATCAAAGACTGACCGGGCAGACTCGATAAACCTCTGCATGCTCATCGATCCCAAAAGCTCAGACGGATTAGGCGGAATCGGCCCTGAGGTAATCAGCGTCAGATTCTCTGCCATCAACGTGCCTTTAGCAACTTCGTTGAACGCTAATTGCTGCGCAAGCAGATTTGTCAGTCCGACATGGTTAGAGGCCTTAAAACAGTTATGAATAAAAGGTTTCCGCAAATCCGCATCAATCAGCAGCACTTTTTTGCCCCTCTGAGCAAAGGTGACGGCTAAGTTTGAAATGGTTGTAGACTTCCCGGCGTTAGCCTCGGCAGATGTCACAAGGAAGGTGTTAATCCCCTGATCCACCATCTTAAACTCTAAACTGGTTCGAATCGTCCGATACTGTTCAGAAATCGGTGACTTCGGATTCGCGGTTGTAATCAGCTGTCCTTTGTTATGAGTTGCCTTACTCTTCTTTGCCATTGTACCTCCTTATCTCCGTTCGACGCATGCGTTTTTCGGGATGATTCTTGATTCTCTCACGTACGATTCTATCGGGTTCTGACGTTGTAAAATCGCTCGTTTCAGCAAAGGCTGTTGAGCCAAGCACTGTAAAACCGAGCACTTCGATGTCCGATTCAGAGTTGATTTTATTGTTGAAAGCAGCTAACAACAAGGCTAATCCGATACCAAGTATGAGACCGGCCAAAGTCGAGACACCAATGTTGATCATCGGTTTCGGACTGACTGACCGCTTGTTCACCTTTGCCTCAGCCAGCACGCTCACATTTGAAATATTCAACAGTTTATTGGCCTTATCGCCAAAGACGCTAGCCGTTTCGTTCGCGATTTTCTGCGCCATGTAGGGATCATCATACTCGACCGTGACAGTAATCACCTGTGAATCCGTAGTGGCAGCGGCAGTCACGCCACTCTGGAAATCATCGCTTTTCAGTCCCAGATTTTTCTGAACCTGGTCTAAAATAACCGGGCTCACAATTGTCTGATTAATCGTGTTGGTCACCGTCTCAATATTTCCCATAATCTGATTGGCATAAACATTCGACGTATCTGAATCTGGCAGCCTGACCACAAGCTGAGTATGCGTCGTGTAGCGAGGCGTCGTCAGGACAAAAGTATAAACCGAGCCAAGCACTGCACCGATAAATGTAAAAAGAAAAATTAGACCCAGCCTCCTATAAAGAAGCCTCAGAATGTCTCCAATATTAATTACCGTTTCGTTTGGTTCCTGTCCCTGCATCGTTTCTCCTGAAATCTTTCTTTCCTGCGCTCTCATTCCCATCAAAGGAAAAGACTACGTCACAAACGTAGTCCCCCAAACCCGTTGAACGTAAAAAACTACGCCGAACAGTTAAAAATAGAGGCTTCGCGAATTTCGCGTACGCAAAACTGTTATTAATGATACTATAACTAAGTACACATTATTCTATCGATATATTAATGATATTATAACTAAATACACATGAGTTTGCCAAGAATTAAGTACATTAAAAGATTCCATCATTTTTACCTCTCTGATTTCTAAAAAAAGAGGCTGCCCCAAAAATCCCCTCAATCAGTAAAAAAAAGAAGAAATCCAGAAAACTTGAATTTTTTCTTTTTATATTTCCGAATTCACAAAGAAAGACGTGAATTCCTAGACCATTTTGCTCCCTATGCTTCCGGATTCTTGTTCCCTGACTAATTTCCGAAATTGTGCGCCATGAAAACAAGTCCCATTTCAATGGAAACTTTCTCCTGCCCCCTGACCTGAAAACGAGTAAAATTCATATTCTGCTTGATGTCCTCGAAAGTAGGCTCCAATCTGTCTTTCGCTTGCGGTAAACCTCACTTGTTTCCGGGTTCGTCTTGAGCCATTGCTTGACGTGAGCTTAGAAGTTCTCCCAGGTCAGGTTAACCTGAAGCCGACGGTTGCCTTTGGCTTTCGTGCACAGCGCTTTGACCGGACAGTCCAAACAGTCCCCTCATAGATTTTCAGGTCCCGGACAAAACCGTTCTTGTCTTTTCTCTGACTGTTTCGAAGAAACAGTAAATTATGATATAAAAGTTGTCACTAAAACGGACGGTTTGATGAATCCGACAGTTCGGAATTCCTCAATGGATTTTTCAATGTCCGGTTTATTGACCTCAAGTTATTATGGCCAAACAGGGCATGTAACTGCCGAGTGGTACGATAGTGTCACTGTCAGGGTACAGGTCCATTTTTCAGACGGAAATTCATTTTGGGTTGACAGACACTCGTTATATGAATTGTATACTCAAAATAGTGCAACCACATACACTGTTGATTTGTCAGATAGTTATTATTGGAAAGATTACATTACTGCAGGAACAAATATAGGTGGACGTTTCTACACAATTAAAGCTGAAAATGGTCGATATGCACTATTTACTGGAGAGTTTGGTGATTATTCAAATGTAGCTAGTTTTTCTAATAATCTGGGAGCGGTTTATGTTTTAGCAATAAAAGAGAAAGTGGTTCACCCGTCATCAGGAATCAATCAAACAGCCGTTTATTGTACCCCGGATAATGTTCACTGGTACTGGATTGATAAAAGAGCCTTTAGTTTTAATGAAGATTTTAGTCATGTTGGTATTACAGCTCATTCAAGTCTGAAAGGATCAGGGACAAACGATGCAATAAAATGGTATGTTAGTTCAACTGATCCATTAGCAAAAGAAATAAAAGCGGCAATTTCACAGTGGAACATTTGGCTGCCAGGAACTTTTGAGCGCAATCCTTCCTCTTCAGCTGCAGATGTAAATATCAATATTGATGAAGTAGACATTGTGAAAACTTATGATTCCACTGATTATATGAATTATTGGGCTCTGACAAGCGTAGGTTGGGACTATTATCTTTCAAACGGTTTGATTGTACAAGATTCACAAAGAGTACAAATATATTTAAATAATGGTGCGTTTACCTCAGGAGAAAATAATTTAGTGGCGCAGGCTTTAGTCTATAGTCAGGGAGTCAGCAATGTTATTGCACGTGAGCTTGGTCACGCTCTTGGTCTTGACCATTCCAACGACTACCTCCCATCAAATAATTTAATGAATAGTTTTAGTAATGGAACAAAGAATACCATGTCTACATTTTCTCAGCAGCAACTCAACGTTCTTAAACTAATTCGGGGTTCACTTAATTGGGTATACACGGGAAAGACAAATAAGTCGATAGCTTCAAGAATACCCCCCCGGCGTTTGATGTGGGAACGACTTCTTCAATTTTAGAATGATTTACAATCTATTGACACTAAATACGTTAAAAGTTATGATAGATCCATAAAATCAAGTCGGAAACAATTTGAAAAGATTGTTTCATGTTTTTCGTTTCATCGCGTGAATTATTAAGGATTAAGTTTATACGTGGAGCTGATTTGGAGAATTACACTTTTCTTTAAATCAAGCCCAAAGTGCTATGATGTTCAATATCCGGAGCTTGAATGTGAAGCAATAATTTATTAAAATCTGAGTGAGACATGATTTCTTACTTTCTGTGGGTGTACTACTTAACAGTAACAGAAATTCATGTCTTTTTGCGCATTAAGAAGAGGCTGATTGAGGGAAACTTTTGGGTCAGCATTTCTACAGTAGATTAATCCCGCTTAAACAAATCCTTATCTCCAACATCTGCCATAGTCTTAAACTCATCCAAATCCAATCCGCTTTTGAAATATAAAAATTGTTTTCTTTCAAAGTCCGTTCATGGACGACTGATTCACATTCCAAATCAAAATGCTTCGCTGAACTTTTGTAGAGGATCCAAAAAAATCGGGCAAACAGAAAGATGTCATTGCCGTGGATCTTAAAGTTTTACGAATTATTTATCTCATTATTCAAAAATGTCATTTATTAAGAAATAATTTAAAAAAATCTCCATAAG
>NZ_BAAGGQ010000037.1:0-6216 GCF_054658595.1 Lactovum odontotermitis | reverse complement strand
GCCACAGGAGCGACCGGCGCAACGGGCTCAACCGGAGCTCAAGGTATTCAAGGCGCGACCGGCGCAACAGGAGCCACAGGTTCGACCGGCGCCACAGGCGCGACAGGAGCCAACGGTAAAGATGGTACAACACCGCAGGTAGGCGACAACGGCAACTGGTGGATAGGCACAACAGACACAGGTATTCCTGCCACAGGCGCCACAGGTGCTACAGGCGCGACGGGCGCAACAGGCCAAGCCGGCAAAGACGGTGAAACACCATACATCGGCCCTAACGGCAACTGGTTCGTCAACGGTGTTGACACAGGTGTCCGTGCTCAAGGTGCAACGGGCGCCACCGGCGCCACAGGTGCCACAGGTTCAACCGGTGCGACAGGCGCGACTGGAGCCACAGGCGCGACCGGCGCAACCGGAGCGACTGGTAACGAAGGCGTGACTCCGCAAATCGGCGACAACGGCAACTGGTGGATTGGAACAACAGACACAGGTATACCTGCTCGCGGTAAAGACGGCGCGACCGGCGCCACAGGTGCCACAGGCGCAACCGGCGCTGACGGCCATACACCATATATCGGAATTGATGGCAACTGGTGGACATGGGATGCCGCTCAAAACGCCTATGAAGACACAGGCATACCAGCCCGCGGTCAAGATGGCGCGACCGGTGCTACAGGTGCCGCAGGTGCAGATGGTAAAGATGGTATAACGCCAAGCATTGGCAACAATGGTAATTGGTTCATCGGTGATGCAGACACAGGCGTGGCCGCAGAAGGTATCACTCCGCAAATCGGCGACAACGGTAACTGGTGGGTCGGCACACGCGACACAGGTATTCCTGCCACAGGTGCGACCGGCGCGACAGGAGCCACAGGTGCCGCAGGTGCAGACGGCCGTGATGGTCAAACACCTTACGTTGGAGTAAACGGCAACTGGTGGATTAACGGAAGAGATACAGGTGTTCACGCTCAAGGTGCCACAGGCGCGACCGGTGCCACAGGGGCTGATGGCCAATCTCCAACTATCGGCGACAACGGCCATTGGTTCATCGGCAATGTAGATACTGGTATCGGCGCTGTTGGTGCGACCGGCGCAACGGGTGCCACTGGAGCTACCGGAGCTACTGGTGCAACAGGAGCAAACGGTGTTGACGGCTTAACGCCGCACATCGGCCCTGACGGCAACTGGTGGCTTGGCGAAAACAACACTCATATCAGTTCTCAAGGCGCCACAGGCGCAACGGGTGCCACAGGTGCGACTGGCGAAAATGGTAAAGACGGTAACAAAGGCTTAGACGGCAACAGTGCTCTGATTGGTCCTGACGGCAACTGGTGGATTTACGATCCGAATGAAGACGTTTATACCAATACTGGCTTCTCTGCCACAGGCGCAACCGGCGCAACAGGTGCCACAGGCGCGACCGGAGCAGACGGACAAGACGGTAATGACGGCACAAACGGCCGTTCCCCAATCGTCGGTAAAAATGGCCACTGGTATGTCTGGGATGAATCCACTAAATCCTACGTTGACAGCGGCTACAGCTCTATCGGAGCCACCGGCGCGACCGGTGCCACAGGTGCCACAGGTGCAACGGGTCCTCAAGGCAATACAGGCGCGACCGGTGCAACCTCCACACCTGACGATGAACAATGGACAGCCATCTATGCTTCCGGCTACCTCTCAAGCAATGGACAACCAGTGAATGCTGATAACAATCAAACCGTGAATGAGATTGTAGCATTGTCTGGTGTAAAAGACGGTTCCGGTAACATTGTAACCGGCAGCCAAGTTGTAAAAGGCTATCTTTATGCTAACGGTGTCTTGATTGCTCAAGGCCAAGTAACAGTCACGCTTGATTCAACAGGAACAGCCCCTACTTTCGCAATTCCAATCACATTTGATGGAACAGCTTATGCAGGTCAAACATTGACCGGCGGCTTCTGCATCGGTGACCCTCTCGGCGCTAATTCGCCAGAGGGGGCCTCCGGTGGTACTCAGGCAGGTGAAATTACAATCCCTGACAACCAAGACGATTATGTAGCACCAACAATTACAGCACCGGCGAACGTGAATTTGTCTATTGGTGACAGTTTCACCCCTAATGCAGGTGATGCGGTCGTTGAGGATGAGGATTATCTATCCGACGGCGGTTACCGTTACATTGTCTCCAGCAGCGTAGACACAACAAAACCAGGTACCTACCAAGTCGTTTATGGCTATGTTTATACCGACCCAACTACGAATACCTCCAAGACGATTACTGCGACACAAACAGTGACAGTATCACCTGTTAATGGCGCGACTGGTCCTACTGGTTCAACCGGTGCGACTGGTCCTACTGGTTCAACCGGCTCAACCGGGGCCACTGGAGCTACAGGCGCGACTGGAGCTGCAGGTGCAGACGGTAAAGATGGCAAAGACGGCGCAGACGGTAAAGACGGCACGAACGGTATAAACGGTTCAACACCATACATCGGCTCGAACGGCAATTGGTGGATTAATGGTATAGATACAGGTATAGGTGCTGCAGGTGCAGACGGACATTCCCCTATCGTCGGCAGCAATGATCACTGGTACGTCTGGGATTCAAAGAGCAATTCATACGTTGATTCAGGATTTAGCTCAACAGGTACAGCTGGAAGAGATGGTAAAGACGGCATAAACGGCTCAACACCATACATCGGCTCAAACGGCAACTGGTGGATTAACGGGATAGATACAGGCATAAGTGCGATTGGATCAGACGGACATTCCCCAGTTGTCGGCAGCAATAACAACTGGTACGTCTGGGATTCAAAGAGCAACTCATACGTTGATTCAGGAATTAGCTCAACAGGCACAGCTGGAATAGATGGCAAGAACGGCACAAACGGTTCAACACCATACATCGGTGCAAACGGCAACTGGTGGATTAACGGAAAAGACAGCGGTGTAAGTGCGACCACGACCACCAGTCTAGCCACTAAAAAAACAACGACTTCAACCGGTAAAACAACCATTTTACCAAACACAGGCGAGTCAAATGGTGAAACTACGGCGATACTCGCTGGTTCCGCACTCCTTGCAGGAGCTGCTAGCCTAGCTGCCCTACGTCGCAAGAAAAAAGAAAACTGATAAGATGAGTTTCTAAGTTCTACCCATTTTGACACATAAGTTATCATACGCTCTCTGCGGCAAATGCTGCAGGGGGCGTATTTTTTGTTGTGTTTTGTAAGCCTAATCCTTTACAAGAACAAAATAAAATGCTAAAATAAACAAGTCCGACTTTTAGGCGCTTTTTTGGCGTCTTTCGGGAAATTTGAGGAGGTGCCAATCTTTGGCAAAAGATGATGTTATTGAAATAGAAGGTCGCGTGGTAGATACAATGCCGAACGCGATGTTCACAGTTGAGCTCGAAAACGGCCATCAAATCCTGGCCACGATTTCAGGTAAAATGCGCAAGAATTACATTCGTATTTTGACAGGTGATCGCGTACAAGTGGAGATGAGTCCGTATGATTTAACACGCGGGCGCATAACTTATCGCTTTATCAAATAACCCGCAAATATCGCAAACAAGGAGGGAAACAATGAAAGTTAGACCATCTGTAAAACCGATGTGCGATGACTGTAAAGTTATTCGTCGGCATGGACGTGTTATGGTAATTTGCCCTGTAAATCCAAAACACAAACAACGTCAGGGATAAAAAAGAAAGGAGAACTAAATGGCTCGTTTTGCTGGAGTTGATGTTCCAAACGAAAAACGTATTGTTATTTCATTAACATATGTTTATGGTGTTGGTCCTACAACCGCACAAAAAGTACTTGCACAAGCCGGAGTTTCTGAAGACATCCGCACCAAAGATTTGACAACAGATCAAGAAGATGCGATTCGTCGTGAACTTGACGGCTTGAAGCTAGAAGGCGACCTGCGTCGTGAAGTCAGCCTGAACATCAAACGTTTGATGGAAATCGGCAGCTATCGCGGCATGCGCCATCGTCGCGGTCTTCCTGTTCGCGGACAGAACACCAAGAACAACGCACGTACACGCAAAGGCCCTGCTAAAGCAATTGCAGGCAAGAAGAAATAATTAGAAAGGAGAAAAAATGCCAAAACCTACTCGTAAACGTCGTGTAAAGAAGAACGTCGAATCTGGTGTTGCACACATTCATTCAACTTTCAACAACACAATTGTGATGATTACAGATACAGTTGGCAATGCACTTGCATGGTCATCCGCCGGCGCACTTGGATTTAAAGGTTCAAAGAAATCGACTCCATTCGCCGCCCAAATGGCATCTGAAGCCGCTGCTAAAGCCGCACAAGAACAAGGCTTGAAGACAGTTTCAGTTTCAGTCAAAGGCCCTGGCCCTGGTCGTGAGTCTGCCATTCGCGCTCTTGCAGCCGCAGGTTTGAACGTTACTGCTATCAGTGATGTTACCCCAGTTCCACATAATGGTGCACGCCCTCCAAAACGTCGTCGTGTATAACCTAAACCCATAGTAATTGAACATTTGCTACTATATTAAAGGGGAAAAAATACATGATTGAATTTGAAACACCAAAAATTGAAAAAATTGATGATGAGCCGACATTCGGCAAGTTTGTCATCGAACCACTTGAACGTGGATATGGAACAACACTTGGAAACTCTCTCCGCCGTGTCCTTTTGTCAAGCTTGACAGGCGCCGCAGTGACGGGAATTTCTATCGAAGGTGTTCAACATGAATTTGCTACAATCCCAGGCGTACGTGAAGACGTCGTTCAAATTGTACTTGCCGTTAAAGGACTTGCGATTCAATCATTTTCGAACGATGAAAAACAGATTGAATTGGATGTCACAGGACCAGCCGAAGTAAAAGCCGGAGATATCCTGACAGACAGCGAAGTTGAGATTGTTAATAAAGATCACTACCTCTTCACATTGGCGAAAGGTCATACTTTCCATGCCGTGATGACTGTGAATAAAGGCCGTGGCTACGTACTCGCAGACGAAAATAAGTCGGAAACTCAACCTGTAGGTACAATTGCCGTTGATTCACTCTATTCACCAGTGACCAAGGTCAATTATCAAGTTGAACCAGCCCGTGTCGGCGACAAAGATAACTACGACAAATTGACGCTTGAAATCTCGACAAACGGTACAGTTGCACCAGAAGAAGCCTTGAGCCATGCTGCCAAGATTCTGACAGACCATTTGGGCCTGTTCGTAGACTTGTCAGAAAGTGCGAAAGCAACCAGCAACATGTCCGCCTCGGCAAAACCGACGACAAATCATGTGATGGATAAAACCATCGAAGAACTTGATTTCTCAGTTCGTGCCTACAACAGCTTGAAGCGTGCAGGAATCAATGCTATCTCAGATTTATCCGACATGAACATCGTAGAAATTCAAAAAATCAAAAACCTCGGCAAAAAATCATTTGAAGAAGTCATCGACAAATTAAAAAGCCTTGGAATTGACATCCGAAAATAAAATAGGAGGAAAGAAATGACCTATCGTAAACTAGGACGTAAATCAGCACAACGTAAAGCCATGCTTCGCGACTTGACCACAGACCTGATTATCAATGAGTCAATTGTGACAACAGAAGCGCGCGCCAAAGAAGTTCGCCGCACAGTTGAAAAAATGATTACGCTTGGCAAAAAGGGTGACCTTGCTGCCCGTCGTCAGGCCGCAGCCTTTGTCCGCAAAGAAATTGCCGTGAAAGACTTCAACGAAGAAAAAGAAGTATTCCCGACAGCTCTGCAGAAACTCTTCAATGACATTGCAAAACGTTATGAAGGACGCAACGGCGGCTACACACGTATTCTGAAGACAGAACCACGCCGCGGTGACGCAGCGCCAATGGCCATCATTGAATTAGTTTAATCTAATCAAGAAGCCGTTAAATTTGAGTGTAATGATGTTGGCGGTGTGCTTGAGTTGGGTAAACAGAGTGTTTACCTGAGTAGCATTGCTTAGTCTAGCTCGTGAATCCGGGGCATTTGCCCCGGATAACACACTCATTTATCACATAAAATACAAAAAGTCTGAATAAGATTTTTTTATTTTCAGCAAATTTTCAAAGAGTTTTCGGACGTTTTTCAAACTTTGTATAAAATCGCAACTTAATTTTTGACAAATGGTGTGGGAGTTTGCTATACTATAAAAGTTGTCTGAGGGAACCGCCGCAAGGCGGGAATTGTGAGGCAGCAGGAAAGTTTCGAAAACAAAGTTTATTCTTGACAAGGCCATG
>NZ_BAAGGQ010000036.1:0-6602 GCF_054658595.1 Lactovum odontotermitis | reverse complement strand
AGCACACGTATTTTCGTTGAAAAATCAAGATGTGAAGCACGCCCGCTTTGAGGCGTAGAAATTTAGGAAATCGTGGTTCTGCCCGTAGGGCAGGTTCCGATTTATCTAATTTCCTAGCCTCAGGCGTGCTGAACTCAGTTAAGATAAATTAATAAGGGGAATTCATTGACAACTAGCACACGTATTTTCGTTGAAAAAAAGGAAGATTTTTCTGTCAAGAATCAGGCGCTTTTGCACGAACTGAAAAATAATCTGCAATTGAAAACTTTGACAAAGATTCAGCTCATTCAGGTTTATGAGCTTTTTCATATTGAAGAGGAGCTGCTGGAAATCGCGCAGCAGCAGGTCTTTTCGGAGGCTGTGACCGACCGTCTGCTAGCGGAGGCAGAAATTTCTGAGCGCATGAAGTCGCACACTTCTTTCGCGGTTGAGTCGCTGCCGGGGCAGTTTGACCAGCGCTCGCAAGCCGCTGAAGATGCGCTATTTCTTCTGGGAAGCAATCAGGCAAAAGTCACGAATAGCCGGCTTTATCTGCTGAATTCGGACATTGATTCGGCTGAACTTGAGCGGGTTAAGAATTATCTGCTGAATCCTGTGGATTCACGTTTCAAAGACCTGATGCAGCCTCTCAAGGAAGAGATTTTCCGGAATTCTGACGAGACGCTCGTGGTTCTGGACTTTTTCAATGTTTATGGCGCAGCCGATTTTGCGGGCTACAAGGCAGAAAACGGGCTGGCTATGGAAGTGGAGGATTTGCTCTTTATTCAGGACCATTTCAAGTCCATCGGGCGCAATCCGACTGAAACCGAGCTGAAAGTTCTGGACACCTACTGGTCAGACCACTGCCGGCACACGACTTTCGAGACCGAGCTCGCGGAGATTGACTTTTCACAGAGTCGCTTCCAGGCTCAGCTGCAGACGAGCTATGACAGATACCAGGCCATGCGTCAGGCGCTGGGACGGAGTCAGAAGCCCACGACTTTGATGGAATTGGCCACGATTTTCGGCCGTTATGAGCGGGCGAATGGCCGTTTGGACGACATGGAAGTTTCCGAAGAAATCAATGCCTGCTCGGTTGAGATTGAGGTAGATGTGGACGGCGTCAAGGAGCCTTGGCTTTTGATGTTCAAGAATGAGACCCACAACCACCCGACCGAGATTGAGCCTTTCGGCGGCGCGTCGACCTGTATCGGCGGTGCCATCCGTGACCCGCTGTCCGGCCGCAGCTATGTCTATCAAGCCATGCGCATCACGGGTGCGGGCGATATTCTGCAGCCGATTGCTGAAACCCGGGCCGGCAAGCTTCCTCAGCAGGTGATTTCGAAACGGGCGGCCCACGGCTATTCATCATACGGCAATCAAATCGGGCTCGCGACGACCTATGTCAAAGAGTATTATCACCCCGGATTTGTCGCGAAACGTCTCGAAGTCGGCGCTGTGGTCGGGGCGGTGCCGAAAGCCAATGTCAAGCGCCTCTCGCCTGCGCCTGGCGACGTGGTCATCATGTTCGGCGGGCGGACAGGCCGCGATGGTATCGGCGGGGCGACCGGCTCGTCAAAAGTTCAGACCGAGAAGACGGTTGAGACGGCCGGTTCCGAGGTTCAGAAAGGCAACGCCATCGAAGAGCGCAAGATTCAGCGCCTTTTCCGCAAGCCCGAAGTGACGGCGCTGATTAAAAAGTCCAACGACTTCGGCGCAGGCGGCGTCTGTGTCGCCATCGGAGAGCTGGCAGACGGCCTCGAAATCAATCTCGACCTCGTGCCCTTGAAGTATCAGGGGCT
Organism: Lactovum odontotermitis; assembly: GCF_054658595.1. Classification (NCBI taxonomy): domain Bacteria; kingdom Bacillati; phylum Bacillota; class Bacilli; order Lactobacillales; family Streptococcaceae; genus Lactovum; species Lactovum odontotermitis. The sequence continues at coordinate 4,821 of NZ_BAAGGQ010000036.1, read as the reverse complement.
CAACGGAACAGAAATTGCGATTTCCGAGTCGCAGGAGCGCATGAGCGTGGTCGTGGACAAGGCGGATGCCTCCGCCTTCATCGCCGCCTGCCGTCAGGAAAACCTGGAAGCCGTGGCAGTGGCGCGGGTCACCAGCGACAAGCGACTCGTCATGACCTACAAAGGTCAGAAAATTGTCGATATCGCCCGTGATTTCCTGAACACCAACGGCAAACGCGGGGTTGTCGGCGCCAGAGTTATCGATACAGCGACCGAGAAACCATTCTGTACAGAAACCAGTGAACAGAGCCTGGCGCAGGACTTGAAGCATTTGCTGTCTGAGCACAATCATGCCTCGCAGAAAGGCCTGCAGAGCATTTTCGACTCCAGCATCGGCCGCAGCACTGTCAATGCGCCTCTGGGCGGCAGCTATCAGCTCACGCCGACCGAATGCTCGGTGCAGAAGCTCCCAGTGCTGAAAGGCAGGACAAATACGGTCTCGCTCCTGGCACACGGCTATTCGCCTGAGATTGCAGGCTGGTCAGCTTATCACGGCGCGGCTTATGCGATTATCGAAGCAACGGCACGTCTGGTCGCCAGCAATTCAAACTGGACAAAGGCCCGCTTTTCGTATCAGGAGTATTTCGAGCGGATGAACAAGCAGGCGGAGAAGTTCGGTCAGCCGCTGGCCGCTCTGCTGGGCGCGATAGAGGCGCAGACGGCGCTGGGACTGCCGAGCATCGGCGGGAAAGACTCGATGAGCGGGACTTATGAGGAATTGACCGTGCCGCCGACGCTGATTGCCTTTGGCGTCACGACCTCAACGGCTGAGCGGATTCTTTCGCCGGAGTTTAAGGCGGTGGGTGAAAATATTTACTATGTTCGTGGACAAAAGATTGCGGAGTGTATTGATTTTGAACAGATAAAGGCAAATTTTGTTTTGATGTCTAAAATCTTTGAGAACCATTCCGTAACTGCGGCGATTTCGACAAAAACGGGTGGTTTGTCCGAGAGCTTGGCGCTGATGACCTTCGGCAATCATATCGGTGCGGCGGTCAATGTTCAGACCATGGAAAACCTCCTGTCAGCCGAGTTCGGCGGATTTATCTTCACTTCTCCAGAAGACATTTTGGATGAAAATGTCGAGAAAATCGGACACACAGCGGATGAATTTGTCCTGAAAATCAACGACATTACAATGCCAGCTGTCGAATTACTCGCCAGCTTTGAAGGTACATTTGAGCCTGTCTATCCGACTGTTTTTGAACAAAGTCAGGAAATTGTCGAAGTTCCTGCAGTTCAAACGGAGATTGCCAAACAAGCACCGGAAGAAGTTGCGCAGCCGCTGGTTTATATTCCGGTATTCCCAGGAACAAACTGTGAATACGACTCTGCCAGAGCCTTTGAAGCCGCCGGCGCGAAGACGGTCATTGTGCCTTTCATTACGCTGGATGCGGCTGCGATTGACGCGTCGATTCAGGAGATGGCGGAAAATATTTCGCGGGCGCAGATTATTCTGTTTCCTGGCGGCTTCTCGCAGGCGGATGAGCCGGACGGCTCGGCCAAGTTCATTGTCAGCATTCTGAAAAATCCGCAGATTTCGCAAGCCATTGACGCACTCATTGCGCGGGGCGGCCTGATTATCGGAATCTGCAACGGTTTCCAGGCGCTGGTCAAATCGGGCCTGCTTCCTTATGGACATTTTGACAGCGTGTCTGAAAATTCACCGACTCTGTTCTACAACGATGCCAATCAGCACGTGGCAAAAATGGTGACCACGCGGATTAGCAATACAAATTCACCTTGGCTGTCCGAAGTCGAAGTAGGACAAGTCCACAGCATACCCGTGTCGCACGGCGAAGGCAAATTTGTCGTCAATCAGACAGAATTACAAGAATTGATTAAAAACGGTCAGATTATCAGTCAGTATTGCGACTTTGACGGCAAGCCAAGCATGGACAGCTTCTTCAACCCGAACGGCTCCAGCTGCGCCATTGAGGGCATTGTCAGCAAAAACGGACAAATCCTAGGCAAAATGGGACATTCAGAGCGATTTGAAGACGGCCTGTTTAAGAATATTCCAGGCAGCAAAGACCAGCGACTTTTTGAAAGTGCTGTTAGATATTTCCAAGCCGGACAAAAAGGGGACTCATGTACGAAGTAAAAAGTTTAAACGAAGAATGCGGCTTATTTGGCGTCTGGGGATATCCGGAGGCCGCGCAGTTAACCTATTTCGGCCTGCATGCCCTGCAGCACCGCGGCCAAGAAGGCGCAGGCATTCTCTCAAACGATAAGGGCAAACTCAAGCGTCACCGCGGTTTGGGCCTGGTCACCGAAGTTTTCCGCGACGAAAAAGACCTGAACGAGCTCACAGGCACGGCTGCAATAGGCCACGTACGCTACGCCACAGCCGGCAGCTCAGACATCAACAATATCCAGCCCTTTCACTTTGAATTCCACGACGGCGGACTCGGTCTGGCCCACAATGGCAACCTGACCAACGCCCAGTCGCTGCACTGCGAACTTGAGCAGTCCGGCGCCATCTTCTCGTCTAATTCGGACACCGAAATCCTCATGCACCTGATTCGCCGCAGCCCGCGCCCGGCATTCATCGACCGAGTCAAGGATGCGCTCAACACCGTCAAAGGCGGCTTCGCCTTTCTCATCATGACTGAGCATGCCATGATTGCAGCGCTTGACCCGAACGGCTTCCGCCCCCTGTCCATAGGAAAAATGTCCAACGGCGCCTGGGTAGTCGCCAGCGAAACCTGTGCCTTTGACGTCATCGGTGCCACTTATGTCCAGGACGTTGAGCCCGGACAAATCGTCATGATTTCGGACGAAGGCATTGTATTTGACCAGTTTACAGACCAGACAAATCTGACAATCTGTTCAATGGAGTACATATACTTTGCACGCCCTGACTCGACCATTCACGGGGTGAATGTCCATACCGCGCGCAAGCGCTCTGGCAGGATTCTCGCCCGCGAAGCGAAGCTTGCTGCCGATATCGTCATCGGTGTACCGAACTCCTCCTTATCAGCGGCCTCCGGCTATGCGGAAGAATCGGGCTTGCCCTACGAAATGGGCCTAATTAAGAACCAATATGTCGCACGGACCTTTATCCAGCCCACTCAGGAGCTGCGCGAACAGGGCGTGCGCATGAAGCTGTCGGCGGTGCGCGGCGTTGTCGAGGGCAAGCACGTCATCATGGTCGACGACTCGATTGTGCGCGGGACGACTAGCAAGCGTATCGTCAATCTGCTCAAAGAGGCAGGTGCCGCCGAGGTTCACGTCGCTATTGCCAGCCCGGCGCTGAAATATCCGTGTTTTTACGGGATTGACATCCAGAAGCGCGAGGAGTTGATTGCCGCGACCCACACGGTTTCCGAGATTTGCGAGCTGATTGGGGCGGATAGTCTGACTTTTCTGAGTCAGGACGGCCTGGTCGAGGCGATTGGGCATGATGAGCTTTGTTTGTCTTACTTTGACGGGGTTTATCCTACGCCGCTTTATGATTATGAGGCGGATTATTTGGCGAGTTTTGAATAATTGTGATTTGTGGGAATGCCAGGATTTTGAATCTTGGTGTTTTGTTTTTTCAGGTAAAGAAATGAAGTTTAATGTGGGGGATATTTTCGAGGCGCTCCTTAGTCTCTACTTTGAAAATCAAGGGTTGATTAAGATAAGTAGGGGGGAAATAAAGTGATAAAAATTGAATTATTAGAATCGGTTTAGTATAATGAAATGAACCATTTTAAGAGAGGAATTCATTATTATGGACTCAAACATTACTGCTGCAATTATATCCTTTGCACTTGGGCTGATAGGTGTGGTTGTTTCGACTATACTTTCAAAGAGACAAATTGCGGCTTCAAACGCGCAATTTGATAGACAAAAAGAGTTTGAAAAGAACGGAGAACTTCGTAAACAAGTTGCTGTGTTTCTAGCAGAGATAACGAGTACATACGATATCTTGAAATCCTTCTTAGAAAAACGAAGGGAGTTTGAAGTTGTTCAACGAAGTGCATTCGACATAGTTCAAAATGGCGGAAACCTTGATTATATACTTGGCAGTGACCCTCGGAAAGAGATGGAAATTCTAGATGAAGACTTGAACTCATTACGTGTGAATTGGGGAACGAAAGTGAAAAATGTTGAGGACAGTGCTCAAGAAATTTTACTTTACTTTGATAAAAATGGAGCCGAAAGAGTCGAAGAATTAGTACTATATGCGCCACAAAATTTAAAGCGTTATAATTGGGTGTTTTTAACGAATTTTCCAGAAGACATGCTTAGAACCACTTTTGACTCTTTGTGTGGAGACATTAATATTCCCAAGAATATTGAAGATATTAGAAGTAAGATGCGTGAAATACTGAATAAATAGATTATTGCAGTTTTAGCTGTTTACGGAACACCTTCTCCCCCAAAGAGGGAGTCTGCATCTTATACCTGCAAATCTTGGTGAACGTTCATATTTTTGAAAATCTTCTACCCCACGAAATTGTTTTCTACCCCAATTTTCTTGTTTTGGGGTGGAAAGTTGGCCTGTCGGATTGGCAGGCTTTTTGGTTTTGAACGATAAATTCGTAATTATTTTCTCAATCGGGAAAATGTGGTGTGATTCGTGTATGTATTTTTCCAAATGGAAAAATAACAAGCAAAATTGGCCCATACTTTTCCATTTGGAAAAGTATGGTGTCAGATTTCTCTGGCTCTTATACACATCGTACGTGTCCGACGATACACTTTGTGTAGATCTTGTTGGTGCGGGTAGCACTTATACAACAACCACTTGTGTATATGACTTGTCATTTTGTTAATACTCTCTCTCATATA
>NZ_BAAGGQ010000035.1:0-7459 GCF_054658595.1 Lactovum odontotermitis | reverse complement strand
TTCTAACTCTAATATAATTATTGACAAAGTTTAATTTTAATCTATAATGAATGTGAACATGTTTATTATTACATTTGCACAAATTTTTAACTGTAAAAAATACTAATAGGCATCTAGTTTGGAAAGGAGATATTAATGAGTAAACTAGAAAAAGAACGTCACTTACACGAAACGCGAGGGCAGCATTTGCAGCGCAAGAACACAAACTTCCGAACCTGGAAAGCAGGGAAAGCTTGGTTGTATTCGTCCTCTGTCATTGCAGCTTTGGCTGGAGGAGCAGTTATTGCACCGAGCTTCACGGCTTCTGCTGATACCGTCCTGCCGACCTCTGATGCGATAGTTCAGCAGACTTCAGATACTGCTGCGAGTAGCTCTCTAGCTGCTTCCACCGCCGTTTCGGTTGCTTCCATTGCGGCCGTACAGGAGGCTTCGTCTATTGCGGCAGCAGAGGCTGCTTCCATCGCCGCTTCTACCGCGGCTTCAATTGCAGCTGTTTCAGCTGCAGCTTCACAGGCTTTGGCTCAAACAGCTTCATCTGCCTATGCCGAAGTTACGACACCATTCTCAAACACTTCGACTGCGCCGTCTGATACAGCGCCTGTCGAGTCAAGTACCGCTGAGTCAGCTCCAGTTGCTGAACCAAGCGCTGTTGAAACCGCTGCCGTCGAGCAAACCACGCCGACTGCAGATAGCTATGCAGGACTTTCAGTTCCGCTTGCGCCTGCTCAAAAACTAGACACAGTCACTGCTGATTCAGACAACCTGAAATCTGCCGCCGCTTCTGTTGATGGCTCTTCATCAGACATAACTTCTGCCGGGCAGAATAAGAGTGCAGCTGTACAGTCGTTAGCAATTAAAACTGATGCTTTTTCTGCTGCTACAGTTGTGGGTGAAACAAGCCTTGCCGTGGCTGCTAAATCTGACAATACATCTGCTGTATTAAGTTCAGGTGCGGAAGTTTCATCGCCTACATCAGTAAAAGTTCCTGTACCGGATGCTGTCACGAGTCTGGAAGCGCATAAGTCATCTTATGCCGCAGCCGGTCAGATGGCAGAAGTTTCTGACTATGCGGGATTAAAATCTGCATACAGCAATCCGAATATTCATTTCATTGATGTCACAGCTCCTATTGCTGCCCCATCAACGGTGGGTGTACGTGATTTAGGTGTTCACACAACAGATTTAACAATTGCAGGTAACGGTAATACCATCAATCTTGGAGCGACTGCCTTTAATCTCGGCGATGCGAGCACAACACGAGGAACAACTTTCACTCTGACAGATGCCGATTTGATTTCTTGGCAATCAGGTGAACCTTCAGGTGATTCCGGTGCCGGCGCTAATGACGGAGTGATTGACACTCAAAACTCAGCAGGCGGTTACGGTTACTGGAACATTAATGTCAACAACGTCACGCTGAAAGGAGACCCGGCCAACACAACAGATGCAGCTCGTCAACCTCGCCGTCTCGTTGACTCCGAAGATTCGAAAATTACACTTTCCGGAACAGTGACAGCTGCGATTAAGTTGGAACTTTGCCAGACTGGTGACACATATATCGCAGATGGTGCGAATGTGACAATGAACCGCGTAGTAGGATCGCAAGGTTTCTCCATGTTCTATTACATGGGTATAAAAGGAGACAGTGCTGATGACACTGGCGCACCGCACAATTTTACCGTAGGTGATGGCGCAACGATTAATGCGACTGAATTGAGTACTGTTGCGAGTGCTTATCCGCTTGTTTATTATAACTGGAATAATATTCTGGTCGGTGACAATGTCACTTGGAATCAGACCAATCTGCAGATGCTGTTTGATAACGGGGGCGGGCGTCATGACGGAGATACCGTAAATTACCATGCCGCAAATAATACAATTACTTTTGGTGAGAATGCGACAATTACTGCTAAAGGCACTAATGGTACTCGATCGATTAACCTTGCGAACAATGCTGTTGTGACTTTTAATGCAGCGACAACTTTGGAAATCATTCAAGATAATGGTTCCGGCACTATGGCCAATCTTGATGGTAATTCAACGATGACCTTTATTTCGCCGAAATCTCTCCATTTGGCTGTGACAAATTCGGCAGGCGCCCCGGTAGCTGGTAATTTGTTCCAAGGAAACGGTACTTTGGAGATTCAAAACTCAAGTATGCAGACTTGGAATGCCACAAATGCCTCTCCGTCAGCTGCTCAGTTTGATTCGGATTTCCAGACCCTGACTTACGCGAATGGTGTATGGACAACTCAGGCTGTCTCTGCAGGATCAGGCGAACAGACAATCACGACTCAGATGGCTGGCACGCGAGAAATACAGACTAATTCGGTTGATAATGGGACGATTACCATCCAATATGTTGATGCCCAAGGTAATGTTGTCTCGAGTTCTAATTTGCCTCTTCCGAAAGGCAGTTATTTCATCGGCCAATCTCTCAATTTCATGACGCCTCAGTTTGCAGTCGATGAAATGCCTGCAGGCTATATTTGGGCGACCGGTAAAGAAATCCCAGCTTCAGCTTTAACTGACCAACAGTCCGGCGGTAACCCGTTGTCTACGAACGATAATGGCGATGCCGCAACAGGCCAGGCACAGTTTGGATATGTCCCTATTGTAGGCGCGGATTTCGTCTATAAGATTTATGTGATGGGTGCGCCGAATGACTCAATAACATACACTTATGTTGATGCTGCAACGAACACTTCTCTGGCCGTAACAGGAAATACAACGGCGACAAGCGAAGGCATGGGCTCTTATTCAAGCCTTTCAACTGCCAATGTCGACAATTCGATTAACTATACCAACAGTTACTACACATCGACGAATCTTCCATCAGGCTATATTTATATCACCTCAGATATGAATTCCCAATACGGCGGCAGCAATGCTGCAAACAGCGCAGTAACCGTCGGGACAGATCCGTCTAATACAATCATCTATGTTCTGAACGCGAATCAGGCGAACTCACTGGCTGTTTCAAACAGCACGGCCGCAACCGCTGTTAACATCACGGCCGGCAGCTCAGTAGGCCTCTTGTCCGGTGCCTCCTCTGCGGCTTCCTCTATCGCAGTCAGCGGTTCTGACAGCTTTCTGAATTCACTGACGGCGGCTGATTTGCAGTCTCTGTTTGCATCAGGTTCACTGGCCATCTCAGTTGACGGCTCAGCCGTTGCGGCAGGTTCAGATGTGCCTGCCTATACGGCAGCCACCGCTTCTGTTCCAGCAGGCAGTGCGCCTGTGACTCATGAAGTCGTCTATACTCTGACAGATTCGAACAACGCTTCTGTAGCCACTGCGACCGCCTATATCACAGTCAATCCGCTGGCTAAGTCTACATTGACCGCGACAGCGACTCCAAGCAAGGCGAATTCAACCTTCACAGCCGGCAGCTCGGTTAACCTGGTAGGTGCGCCTTCCTCAGGCCAGTCACTGGGTGTCAGTCTTGCCGGAACAAACGCCTACGGCTCGGCCGTTACATATGCTTCATCCGCTGCCAATATTGAAATAGTTTCAGTTATTGACAACAGCACAGAGCTGACAGCCAGCGGCTGGACAACTGGTTCGACCACCCTGACAAGCTTGCCTTCTGATTCGAGTACGACTTACACTGTCACATACAAATATACTGATCCAGCGACCAATGAAGAAGTCACAGCCACCGTTCTCCTGACTGAAAATGCATTGGCTGAGCCTACCATTTCGGTGTCTAACTCAACCGCTTCAACAGCCGCAACCGTGACAGCCGGTCAGACGATTCAATTGTCTGCGGCCCCAGCTAATCTGGCAGCGACCGATGCTTACGGTTCTGCCGTTGACTTCAGCACAACTTCAGCGGCTTCCATTACCTATGTCCGTACGACAACTGATTCTGAAGGCAATGCAGTGACGACTTCCGGCTCTGTACCAACGACTGGCTCAAGTGCTTATACTTTAGCGACTCAGCCGACCGATGCAGAGACAGCTAATTATGTCTTCACTTATACTTATACCGATCCAGCTTCAGGGAAAGTCGTCACGACAAACGGCTACTTCACTGAAAATCCTTTACCAGCTCCAACTCTCCAGGCGCCAACCGTTCCGACAGTGACCGCTGGTGATTCTGTGAATCTGATTTCCGCTTTAGGTTTGAATGGTAAAGATTCCTCAGGCAAGTCGCTTGACTACTCCGCAACAGGAACAGCTCTGGCGAATACAACCATCGTTGTAGAAGACGCATTGGGCAATACTGTCAGCACAACCAATAACACTCTGACGACAAAAGTCACAGATGCAGACAGTACTTACACCGTGACCTATACTTACACGGATCCCGTCAGCAAAGTGGCAGTTACAACAACGGGCTCTGTAAAAGTTGCGGCTCTGGCTTCGCCAACTCTGACAGTCAATTCTCGTCAGTCTGTGAGTGCCGGCACAAAAGTTGAGCTGATTGCGAACCCATCTAATCTGGTTGCGACAGACTCAAAGGGCAATACGATTAGTTCTGCTGATTTGTCAACGATTCAGCGCTCAAATGTAGCCATTACCATCACAGGCGGTTCATTGGAGGAAGCACTAACAGTAACAGGAGCAGAAACAACCTTCCAGATTCCTTCAGAGGATGATAGTGGAACTTACACTGTTAAGTACGTCTATACTGATTCTGTCACAGGTGTCCAGACGACAGCTATACAACAACTAGAAGTAACTGCTCTGGATTCACCAACGTTGGCCGTAACGTCTAATCAGACAATTAAAGCTGGTCAGACAGTTGATTTAATTTCAGGTCTTTCAAATCTGACGGGTACAGATTCTAAAGGTGATTTAAACTTCTCAGATTCCAACGTCTTGAAGAATTTGACGATTACTGTTAATGGTGAAGCTTTCACTGGTACCCAATTAATCACTAATGTTACAGACAAGGATCAAACCTACACAGTGACTTACACTTATGTGGATCCTGTAACGGGTGATTCAACCGGCACTCAGCAAACTATCACTGAGAAAGCCTTGCCGGCTCCTACTTTAACAGTTAACTCCGGTCAAACGGTGTCAGCAGGAACAACAGTTCAGCTCGTTCAAACACCTTCAAATCTGACTGGTAAAGACTCAACAGGTGCGGCGATTAATTTCTCTGACCCTAATCAGTTGAAGAATTTGACTGTCGTAGTTGACGGAACTGCTCTGTCTTCAGGTACAACCACTTGGACGCCTGCTAAGAACTCTCCTTCCGGAAGTCATACAGTTACTTATACATACACTGACCCAACGACTGGCTTGACGAACACGGTTGCACAACAGACCATCACGGTTAAAGCTTTGGCTGCTCCAACTTTGAGTGTCACTTCTCAAAATACAGCCCAGGCCGGCAGCAACTTTGATTTGATTGACGGCTTGTCTGACTTGGCAGGTGTAAATTCAGAGCTTGCGAATATCGATTTCAACAATCCAGCAGAGCTTGCACGCTTGACGATTACGCTTGACGGTGTGTCTATGAACGGCAGCACTACTTGGGCAATTCCAGGCAACAGCGATGTTGTAGGTGATCATACCGTACGTTATACTTATACTGATCCAACTACCGGTTTGACGAACTCGACTTCTCAAGTCATTACCATCACACCAATGGACGTTGTCACAGTCCTCGGCTCGTCTAACCTGGTCGGCTCACCATATGACACGGCAAATCAGGCGGTTACAAACGTCGTTGTAGTAGGCGGCGGCCAAGGCGCAGCCAACACTTCAGGCACAATGACCGGTCAGCTCTATGCTGACGGCGTTGCGATTGATGGTGCAGTTGCTACAGCAGACTTCGTTTACGATTCGAACGGTAATGCAATTGCTTCATTGAATTACTCAGGCATTGATTTAAGCAAATATGCCGGTCAAACATTGACAAGTATCGCAACTGTCGGTACAGAGTCTGTTGCTTCAAATGACCTTCCGATTAATGTCATGCCTAAAGATGGCGCGACCGGCGCGACCGGTGCCACAGGCGACACAGGCGCGACTGGTGCTGACGGTCAAGATGGTGCGACCGGCGCGACAGGTGCCACGGGTGCCACAGGTTCAACAGGCGCGACCGGTGCCACGGGTAACACAGGTGCAGTTGGCCCAACTCCAATCATCGGAGCAAACGGAACATGGCAGACATATGTCTGGAATAACGCAACTGGACAATATGACTTGATTGACACAGGCATTCCTGCCACAGGTGCGACAGGTGCCACAGGCGCAACAGGCTCCTCCGGCCAGAACGGCCTTGACGGAAAATCTCCATACGTTGATAAAACCACAGGCAACTGGGTTGTCTGGAATGACCAGCTCGAGCGCTGGGAAGATACAGGTGTCCCTGCGACCGGTGCCACTGGAGCGACCGGCGCAACAGGTGCCACTGGAGCGACAGGCTCAACCGGCGCAACAGGCAGCACGGGCGCGACCGGAGCAACAGGCTCACAAGGTATCCAAGGTAACACCGGCGCGACCGGAGCAACAGGTTCAACCGGTGCCACGGGCGCAACAGGCGCCACTGGTGCCACAGGTACAACCCCACAAGTTGGCTCAAACGGCAACTGGTTTATCGGTGACGTAGACACAGGTATTCCTGCGACCGGCGCCACTGGTGCCACGGGTGCAACAGGAGCTACTGGCCAAGCCGGCCAAGATGGCGATACACCATACATCGGCCCTAGCGGCAACTGGGTCATTAATGGTGTAGACACCGGCATTCGTGCACAAGGAACAACCGGTGCTACAGGCGCGACAGGTGCTACTGGAGCCACAGGCGCGACTGGCGCGACAGGCCCTCAAGGAATGCAAGGTAATACTGGTGCGACAGGAGCAACAGGATCAACCGGCGCGACTGGTTCAACAGGAGCCACAGGCGCGACAGGCCCTCAAGGCATACAGGGTAACACCGGAGCCACGGGCGCCACAGGCGCAACGGGAGCGACTGGTTCAACCGGAGCCACAGGAGCGACCGGCGCAACGGGCTCAACCGGAGCTCAAGGTATTCAAGGCGCGACCGGCGCAACAGGAGCCACAGGTTCGACCGGCGCCACAGGCGCGACAGGAGCCAACGGTAAAGATGGTACAACACCGCAGGTAGGCGACAATGGCAACTGGTGGATAGGCACGACAGACACAGGTATTCCTGCCACAGGCGCCACAGGTGCTACAGGCGCGACGGGAGCAACAGGCCAAGCCGGCAAAGACGGTGAAACACCATACATCGGCCCTAACGGCAACTGGTTCGTCAACGGTGTTGACACAGGTTTACGCGCTCAAGGCGCAACGGGTGCAACAGGAGCCACGGGCGCTACCGGCGCAACGGGAGCGACAGGTTCAACCGGCGCCACAGGAGCGACCGGCGCAACGGGCTCAACCGGAGCTCAAGGTATTCAAGGCGCGACCGGCGCAACAGGAGCCACAGGTTCGACCGGCGCCACAGGCGCGACAGGAGCCAACGGTAAAGATGGTA
>NZ_BAAGGQ010000034.1:0-7460 GCF_054658595.1 Lactovum odontotermitis | reverse complement strand
TCCATATTCCATGGAATAAATCTCTAAGGTAAAAAGTTTTTCTAATAAAGTACCACTCTATACAAGAAATTATAAGTTCTGAAATGACAGTTGTTACTGCCGCACCAATAACTCCAAAAACAGGTATCATTACAAGATTAAATAGGACATTAATAAATGTGCCAGCAACTATAGATATTGTAAATTCTTTCATTAAATCAAGCGGAAGCATATATTGATATCCAAAAACATTGGACCAAACCAAAAATAGAATAATCGGAGATATAATCATCATCAGGATTCCGGTTTCTTCAAACCCCTTACCATAAAAGAAAGAGCCAAATTTCAACGAGATAGCTAATATTCCAAAGAAAAGACCTACAGCAAGCCCTGTAGAAACATTAAAGCTTTGTAGAATCGCTTTTTTAATTCCTATTATATTTTTTTCAGAAAACAAGTTTGCTACATGAGGAAGCATTGCAAAACCAATCGCACTAATAATTGATAATGGTAGGCGTATAAGAGTGTTAGCTTGTGTAAAAAGACCCGAATGGTCAACAGAATCTAAGATGCCAACCATACTAACACCAAACATAAGATAAAAATTAGTTAATTGAGTTGGCAAGAACATAACTATTGTCTTTCGTAAGTGTTTAAATAATTCGAGATTACAAATGTCTGGCTTATCTACCTCTTTTAGTAAAATCGGCCAGAAAGTTAATGCGCTAACAAAACTTGGTAACACTAAAGTGGCTACATAAATCCATAAATCACTCGGCTTATGAACAAAAATGAAAAGTAAAATTACTGAAATTATACGAGTAACAGTGCTTCTTAAAGAAATCGCTCTAAAATTCTCACGTCCTGAAAAATACCAAGAAATATCAAAAAATACCGTTAAAATAGCTATGCCTTGCCAGAGATATATGGTTTGGTAATCATGAGCTAGAGCTACAAAAATAAGAAAAACAATTAAAGAAATACTTGAAGTCAACCAACTTAGAAAATTAATTCCCCAAAACACTTGACTTCGCTTTTTTTTATCATTTTGAACATAAGCAATTTCTCGAGAACCATATACCCAAGTTCCCAATGCTGCAAAAAGTAGAAAATAGGAGGTGATGGAATTGGTAAAATTATTTATCCCGACCCCCTTTACTCCGAGAACTCGAGAAGCATATGGAGCGGTTATTATTGGTAAAATTATTGCCAAAATTTGATAAAACGACATATAAAAGAAATTTTTTACTCGCTTCATTTTTCACTCTCAGATGATATTCTTTTTTTGTTAGCAGGAATTCCAATTAGCGTGATTCCTTCTTCTGTAAATGAATGTACTACTACAGCTCCAGCTCCAACTTTAATATTATCAGCTAAAGTAATATTCCCTATGACCTTTGCTCCGACGCCCAAAATCACATTATTACCTATTTTAGGGCATTTCTCATTTTTTCCATCTACTCCTATACAGTTGTTCCCATACAGTTGTAAATTCTTCCCAAGTTTTGCGGCATAATTGATTGATATACCTTGGGGATGATGTATATGAAGACCTTTTTCGTAAACTTGAGGATTTCCGATATCAATCCCTAATTTTATAGATTGATTCAAATACTTTCTCATATAAAGCTTATATAAAAGTTTGTTTTTTAAAGATTCAGATTTTACGTTTTCATAATAATTACAAAAAATCATCAAACGAATGAATTTCCATGTTTGATACGGAAATCGCAGATGATAAATTCCAAAGATTTTTTCCTTCAATGACAGCTTATCAGTAGACTCTCCAAAAAAATTTGCTGCTTCAGACTGCAGAATTTGTTTCATTTCCTGTTTTGTTCTAATTTTCATTCTACCCTCCATAAATCCCTAATTAGTTCTTCCCACTGATTACCTATTTCTTCCATATTGAATTTTTCAATCTTTTCTAATGCACTTTTTGAATACTTATTCTGCAGTTTTCTATCTTGAGCAACATTAATCATCTCACTAGCAAATCTCTCAATATCCAAATACGGGACAAGTTCTCCATTTTCCCCACTGGTAATAAGTTCTCTTGGCCCGGTTATACAATCAAAAGCAATCACAGGTAATCCCTTAGCCATAGCTTCTAGTAACACCATTGGAAAACCTTCATGTCTTGAAGTCAAAACATATACAGAAGCCTCATCATAAATTTTTTCAATTTTATCTGAGTGTCCCACAAGTTCAACTCGTTTCAATTTATTTTTTTGTATTTGCCTTTTAAGTTCGTCTTCGTCTTGAGCGTCTCCTACGATACGAAGTTTCCATTTTGGAAGAACGGGGGAAACTTTTTTCCATGCTTCCAAAAGCAAATCATAGCCCTTCACTTCTGATGGTTTCCCCACACTTAGAAAAACCAATTGTTCCCTTCTAGATTTTATATAGTTTTCAAATGGGTTAGGATTATAGATCTGAGCAATTTTATTTTCGGATACTCCGGCCTCAACATGCATTTCAAAATCCTGCTTTGTTAAAACTAGTAATTTATCCGCCCTTTTTTTTATGAGCTTTAATGCGTACTGACGTTTTTTACTTGTAATTGTATGTTGATAGTTAAAATGTTCCCATGCAATGTACTTTGTTTTTAAACGTTTCAGAGCAGGAACCGTAAAATTTGCCAAGCTAGAATCGATATCAATGACAACATCAAAGCCTTCATTCCTTAAGTATTGATGATATTTCAAAATGGAATGACTTTTAGTAAAATGATAAATTTTACCCTCAATTCCCGGTTTCATCAAGTAATGTATTTTTACATCTTGACTAAGAGGGAAAAATGACTTTTCATTTGTTCCAAAAAAGCACAGAATTGTAACTTCGTAACCACGCCTTGATAACTCATTAGCAATCATTGTTCCAACACGTTCTGTTCCTCCAGTTCTATGAATCCCGCCACTAACAAAACAAATTTTCATTTTTTTACTTTTCATTTTTTACTTTTCATTTTTTCTACGATGTGTTATTTTATAAAGCCACTCATAATTTTTTTTCCCGATTAGCCACTTTATGTGTTGGTTTCGTTTGTCTTTCTTACTTTTCCAAGACATTTCATATTGGTGAATACTTATTGTGTTTTTTGTCACATACGTTTTTCCAAAATAATAATCTTTCGGATCAAAATACTCCGTTGGATATATTTTGACTCCTGCAATGGTTTGAAATTTATTATTGATTTTCAGCCCCCATTTTAAGAAAAAGTCCGTTTGATATTTTGGACAAGGAGTAAGGTTAAGGCTACCATCCAGATTGTAAAAGTTCAAACTTTCATAGAGGTCACGTAAGGCTTTTATTGTTTCATTTTCCTTCACCGCTCCAAATCCTAGCCCGCTCGCTACGGCTTCAACTTTCTCCGCTCCTTCAAATCCCATATAGGCTTCATTTTCACGCAGTTCATCCAGTGACTTAAGTAATTCCACATCAGTATCTAGATAGAATCCTCCCTCATTATAAATAATATCCAATCTAGAATAATCAGAAACAAACCCCCATTTTTTTTCTTTATATGCATCTGCCATATACTTATTCTTGTGCACATCATAATTAGTTTCATTCCACTCAATGATTTCATAGTCAGGACAAAATTTTCTCCAAGTCTCAATAATCTTTTTAGCCTTTGCTGGTAAAGGACTACCTCCAAACCAACAGTAGTGAATTTTTTTAGGTATCATAAATTTTCTCGTATAATATATTTAGGGTATTTCACAAGAGAGGAAACCCTATAAACCTGAGTTGTTGTCGTCTTTATGAGATAATAGCTTGGAATTGCACTGCAGTGCCGTTTTTCTATAATTTGGTTTTGACGGCAACATATGGCAAAGCTAGCAAACAAAACAAAAAATAAGCCGAAGAATAATCTCGTAAAGAAGAATTATAGACAAACATCAAAATCATTAACAAAATTCCGACTTTAACAAATCCCCCCTGTGTACTCTTTTTTAATACCTTGTTTATTTTTCTGAATGATAAAACAAAGGGCATTAAATAGAGAAAGATTCCCACAAATCCCATCTCAATAAACATCCATAAATCTGAAAACCATTGATAATGCAAATATGGATGAGTTCTATAAAACGGACTAGAAAAAAAGTTGTTAAATTCCGCCGAGCCCAGGCCAAAGCCAAAAAAATGACTCACTACGTTTCCCTTCATCACTCCACCCATAAGTTGACCTAAACCCGAGAGACGATTTAGTTCCCCACCTCCAAGACCGTTATATCCTTGTGTATTTGTCGCAGCTTTTAAGAAAAAGGCTGGGGAAAAATTATTTGTATAACTCGAAAACTGTGAAGCATTGTATGCACTAAACAAAGCTCCCATTCCAGATAACAAGATCACAAAAAGAAATACACTCACCAGTACTCGAAGAATCATTTTTTTACTCACGCCTGAAAAAAAGACAGCAGATATCATTATTAATATAATTTCAATGAAGAATATCTTTATTTCCCCCAAAGCTGCTTCAAATACGGAGGACAAAACACAAAGGAGAAAATAAGAAAACTTTATCTCTCCTTTGAAGAATCTAACCACAACATAGGCAATATAACATGAAATAAGCACATTTAGAAAGCTCGAACCTCCGGTTCCGAAAAAAATTCCGCCCGTCATATCCCCTGTCCATTGTCCCTCCTTAGGAAAAGCCATAACCTCAAGCATCGCCAGCGGCAAACTAATCCAGAATAATATTGCCAACCACCGAAAAATAATTTTATAATCCTGTAACTTTAAAAAAGTAACACAACTGAAAAAAAATAAAAACACACCCGCATTATTTCTAATTCCCCAAAAAACGAGCATGGGATTTACTTTCTGGATAAAAGATACCATAATGCCCAGGATAATAAAAGCTATCATGAATAATTCAGGCATTACTAACCTCTTACTATTTACTCTACGATTATATAAAGCCTTATAAAACACATATATGTTCAAAATGTCGCCAAAATATAGTACAACCCTATTCATATTGATATCTGTAACCAAAGCTTGAGCAATGACAAAATAAACTAACACAAACAATACCCAACGGGCATTATTTGAACTCGCATATAATTTTTTCCAAGAGATTGTTAACTTCATTAGGCTTCTTTCGATTTCTTCCAAAGATTCATTCTAACAAGTAAAATAATCAATCTTATATACCCATGTCTGATGCAATGACTAAAAAATCGCTGAAATTTGGGATTTTTTTCATATGGATAAGTTTCTATTATCTTTTTTGTGTCTGAAGAATTTATTAACTCTCCTATATATTGTTTTAGGTCAAATGTTTTATTCAATTTTTCATGAATTACTGCATTTTTTAAAGTTGAACGCAACGTACTAAGGTACAAGCGTTTCAATTCCAAATCAAAATTCCTCTTCGGGAAATATTGATTCGTCATCTCCTTGAGTTTAAGAAGTAAATTTTTATAAGTATTAAACTTTCCAGTATCAAATGAATGAGTTAAGGATGTAGATACTTTGTGGCGATAAAAGTAAAGTGGATTAGAGATACAAACTACTTTCTCAGCATGTATTAAATACTGAACATTGAATAGAATATCTTCTGAAACAAACTCCCTTTCAGAATAAAACTGTAAGTTGTATTCTTTTATCAAATCTAATCTATAAATACTAAAGCACACAGACATTGACTGGTATGCGTCTCTCTTTTCCTCTGGAGGGGAGCCTATCATTCCAGCCAAAACATCGCCGATGTCTTTTTTTTCAAAAACTTTATTTTCATAGTAGCAATCATTTCGCCTATAGTAATTTTTTGAATAATAGTCAAAGTATCCACAATATACAACAGATGCTCCAGTGTTCAGAATCTTATCGTGCAGCGTTTCAACATAATCCGTTTCAACAAAATCATCCGAGTCTATAAAACAAACATACTTTCCTTTACATACTTCTAATCCACTATTTCTCGCCTGACCAAGTCCTGCATTTTCTTTATGAACTACTTTGATTCTAGAATCTTTTCTTGCATAACCATCACAGTATTTTCCTGATTCATCAGTTGAACCATCATCCACAAAGATTATTTCTATATTTTGATAAGTTTGACCAATAACTGTTTCTAAACATTTGGGCAAATAATTCTTTACATTATAAACCGGTATAACCACACTAATTAAATCATTCATGATTTGAAAACTTTCTCATTTTTTATCTCCTCCATGCTATTTTAAGCTTTGGTTCATCCTATAAGTTACTAAATACTTTATCTTCCCATTGTTCCAAAATGTCGCCAAGTTGTAAATTTTTCGCCCTCTCCAAAGATTTTTGCGAATACTTTTCAAGTAATGACTTATCTTCAAGTAATTGGTAAATTTGGTTTGCAAACTCATTAACATTTTCTTGCTTCACAAGAACACCAAATTTTCCATTGTCTGTTACTTCCCGCGTTGAAGGAATATCAAATCCAATAAAAGGAACTCCAAAACTCATCGCCTCTCCCGCTACTAAGGGGAAGCCTTCAAGGCGACTTGTCATGATAAAAAGAGATAAACTTTGATAAAATTCTTCTAATTTTTTTCCTCGTAATAAGCCAACTCGTATAATCTGATTGCTTACCTCATTTTTTTTTATTAAATCAGAGAACTCTTTTTCTTCTTTTGCACTTCCTTCACCAGCAACATATATTTTCAAGTTCTTATCCAACAATCCCGCTATTTGGCACAAAAAATCTAGTCCTTTTACATCAACATCTATGCGGCCAACATAGCCGATTTTTTTGCTTTCCAAATCCGTTACCATATCTTTATTCGCGATTGCAATAGGATTGTGAATCACAACTGTATTAGGATTTATTTCTCTCCATTTACATGCAGTATACTCTTCTAAAGAGACTATTTGATCTGCATGACTCATGCTCTTTATCAACTCTTTTTGTTCTGATTTAAAACGATTGTACATGTAATTTTCATAAAGACTATGTGTCCAACAAACAATTTTTTTAGTTTTTACTACCTGCCTAATTTCATCAACAAACATCACGTATGGATTTAAAAGTATAATTAAATCAAAATTTTTTCCTTTTAGAGACTTTTTTACATTTAATAGATGGTATGTATCCGCCAATATTTTTCTATCCACTTTTCCCTTAAATAGACAAATAATGATTGATCTAAACAGATTAATAACTTGATATATTTTTGAAAGTCTGATTATCTTCAGATTTTCAAAATCAAATACATTATGATTTTCATAGTATATCGTGACATCGTGGGTCTTGTTCAACGCTTTAGCAATCGTTAAAAGAACCTTCTGCTGCCCGCCCATTTTAAACTGAGTTTGACAAAATAAAATTTTCATTTTTTATAACTCCAAATGGAAAATATTCCGACATTTAAATACTTCCAATTTCTCGTTCTCAGGAAAAAACTGAATCCCAACAAGCAATTTTTCAGATAAGATAGAAATATGTTGTTTTCGGGTGATATTTTTCCATATCGCAAAATATCTTTGGT
>NZ_BAAGGQ010000033.1:0-10200 GCF_054658595.1 Lactovum odontotermitis | reverse complement strand
CAACGACTATCCCAGAAAGTCGAAAAACTTCTTGTCGCCAAATGAGTTGTTCCTCGAAAAAACGACTGAGAAACTAGATGAAAACATGGTTTTCGGAGAATGTCCAACTTGGTATTGAAATTTTCCGTCGGAGAATTCAAAAGGAACTATTCTCCAAAAATAACAAATATGAGAATAGATATAAAATATAAAAGCTGCGAAATACATCGTCATGCAGTAAAATATCCAACCTGATTTTCAGAATAAGGCAGAAAACAAAAAACTGTACACATCTGCACAGTCTGTCAGCCTACTATCTACTTAATCAGCATTTTAAGCGCCAGCTTGATGTAGGCATCTGTCGGCATAGCAGCCTCAGCTTCAAGTTTCGGCTCAACTTTCTTGAGCTCCGCCGCTTTATAGCCAAGCGCACCAAGCGCCTCAAGCGCTTCAGCAAGCTCAGGATTCGCCGCGGGTTTAACCGGCATATCTGCCGCCACAAACTTGCCTGCCAAATCAAGCACCATCTGGCTAGCCGTTTTTTTGCCGACGCCGGGAAATTTCGTCAGGTAGGTCACATTGCTAGAGTCAATCGCCGCGATGAGACCTGCATTGTCATCGGCCGCGATGATGGCCAGCGCGGACTTCGGACCGATGCCGGAGACTGAAATCAGGCGCAGGAAGACCTTCTTCTCCTCCTCATTGGCGAAGCCGTAGAGCGTATGCGCGTCCTCACGAATGACTTGATGGACAAAAATCTGTTTTCTGTCGTTTAACTGCCAGCTGTAGGGATTGGCCACATTAAGCAGGTAGCCGATGCCTGCAACGTCAAGGACGATGTAGGTCGGCGTGATTTTGGCGATTGTACCGGTTAAATATTCGTACATAATTTTCCTTTAAGATGTGACCTAGTCCAATAGCGCATTGCGCCGTGCAGACTGGTGGCTGGCTTGAATCCGGCGGAACATTTTTTCAATTTCCGTATTGGTAAACTTGACGACAGCAGGGCGGCCGTGCGGGCAGTTATATGGATTTTCACAGCGGGACAGCTGCGCCAGCAAATCCCGTGCGCTTTCCGGGTCAATCGGGTCATGCGCCTTGATACTGGATTTGCAGGCAATCATGATAGCCAGGTCCTCACGATATTTCCGCACAGAGGTCTCCTTGTCAGCCAGCAGCAAGTCAATCAGCTCATAAGTCGCGGACTCAATCTCATCATCACGCATCCAGACAGGGTGCGCGCGCATGATAAACTGTGACTCGCCGTATTCCTCCAGAAACAGGCCAGCCTCCTCCAGCTGGGCTTTCCGGGCAGCAACACGAAGAAATTCGTCTCTAGGCAAATCAATCAGAACAGGCGCGAGCAGCGTTTGCTGGTCATAGCTGACCTCACCAATTTTATCGCGCCAATACTCATATTTCACACGCTCCTGCGCCGCGTGCTGGTCGACGATATAGAAACCGTCGGGCGACTGGCAGAGCAGGTAGGTCCTATGAAGCTGCGCCAGATACTCAAGCTCAGGAAAAGTTGGATTTTCAGACGTTTCTGTTGTTTTTGTCGTTATCGGCAGTTCAACCTCGCGTTCGACATTTTCAGGCCGGCTAGGAGGCTCGGGGTAAACGGCCGAAGGCCTTGGCTCTTCCACATAAAAGTCCTGGCAGGCATTGTCATAAACCACCTTTTTGTGACTCACCTCTGTCTTCACAGCTTCTGCGGGACCGAATAAGTTCTCCATGGCCTGCGGAATCAGAGTTTCCTCAACCAGCGCCTCTCTGATAGCACCCGTAATCAGCGCCATCAGCTCTTTTTCCTTGGACAGGCGGATTTCCTGCTTGGTCGGATGTACATTGACATCCACCAGCTGCGGGTCCACCGTCAGCTGCAGCACCACTAGCGGAAAGCGGCCAACCATGAGCTTGGAGCTGTAGCCCTCGATGATGGCGCGATTCAGCGCAAAGTTCTTGATATAACGGCCATTGAGAAAAATGCTGATATAGTTGCGGCTCGCACGCGTCAGCTCCGGCAGCGACACAAAGCCGTTCAGCTGAAAATCCAAATCCTCAGCCGCCACTTTCACCAGCTTGCGGGCATTATTCATGCCGTAAATCTGCGCAATCGTCTGCTTCAAATCGCCATTTCCAGCCGTCTGCAGCACGAGATTGCCCTCGTTAATCAGCGTGAAGCTGATTTCAGGATGCGCCAGACTTTCCCGGTTGACAATGTCGGTGATATGCGCCAGCTCTGACTGGAGCGACTTGACGTATTTCAGGCGCGCGGGCGTATTGAAGAACAGATTTGCCACGCTGATTTTCGTTCCGTCGAACTTTGCAAAAGGCTCGACAGACTCGATTTCACCGCCTTTAGTAGACAAACGTGTGCCTGCTGCTTCGTCAGCCACGCTCGTCTCAATCGTCAGCTCGGAAACTGCCGCAATTGAAGGAATGGCCTCGCCTCTAAAGCCCAGCGTGCGAATACGGAAAAGGTCGGCCGCAGATTTCAGCTTGCTGGTTGCATGGCGCCGCAGAGCCCGCGGAACATCCTCAGATTCAATGCCTGAGCCGTTGTCCACGACTTCAATCAGGCGCAGACCCGCTTCCTCGACTTTGACCGAAATTTTACTCGCCCCCGCATCAATCGAGTTTTCAAGCAGCTCTTTGACAACGCTGGCAGGCCGCTCCACCACTTCACCAGCAGCAATTTGATTGGCCAGGCTCTCGGAGAGTTCAATAATTTTTGCCATTTTCTGAAATCTCCTTATATTTTCCCTTTCAGTTCAACTAGCACGTTCAGTGCTTCTAGCGGCGTCAGGTTCATCGGGTCAATGCCTTTGAGCTCTTCTTCAACTTCTGACTTTTTCGAGTCATTCACAGAAAGTGCAAAGAGTTCCATCTGCTCAGGCTCTTCCTTCTTGACCAGGTCAGGCGACTGATTCTCAAGCTTCTGCAGAATTACATCGGCCCTCGTCAGCAACTCTGCCGGGAGACCGGCAATTTTTGCCACATGAATGCCGTAGGACTTGTCAGCAGGGCCTGCCGCGATTTTATGCAGGAAAGTCACTTCGCCCTTCTGCTCAAGCGTTGCCACATGGACATTCGTCAGGTTCGACAAAGTCTTGTCCAAACTGGTCAGTTCATGATAATGTGTCGCAAATAATGTCTTGGCATGAATATGGTCATGAATATATTCGATAATGGCCTGAGCCAGCGCCATGCCGTCATAAGTCGCCGTCCCGCGTCCCAGCTCATCAAACAGAATCAATGAATTCGCCGTGGCATGCTGAATCGCATGATTGGCCTCGGACATTTCCACCATAAATGTCGATTCGCCGCCAATCAGATTGTCCGACGCGCCGATTCGAGTGAAAATCGCATCAAAGACCGGCATTTCTGCCGACTCGGCCGGCACATATGAACCAATCTGCGCCATCACCACCAGAAGCGCAAACTGCCGCATATAAGTCGATTTACCCGACATATTCGGACCTGTAATCAGCTGAATATCCGTCCCCTCGGGCAGATGAATGTCGTTGGGCACATATTCCTGCGCGCCCATCACCGCCTCGACCACCGCATGGCGTCCTTTGTCAATCTTGACTGTCCGCGAGTTTTTAGTCAAATTCGGACGAATGTACTGATTCTTCTCAGATACCGTTGCCAGGCTCTGCAGGCAGTCAATTTCAGCCACTGTGGCCGCCAGTGCCTGCAGGCGCGGGATGTACTGGAGGGTTTTTTCCCGAATTTCCTGGAAAAGGTCATATTCCAAAGCGCTTGATTTTTCCCGCGCTTCGAGAATTGTTGTCTCGATTTCCTCAAGCTCAGTGGTGGTGTACCTTGTCGCGTTTTTCAGTGCCTTTTTGTAGATAAAGTATTCTGGCACATTGCTTAACTGCGAAGCCGTGACATGGAAATAATAGCCGTCCTGCCGGTTGTACTCAATCTTGAGGCCGGAAATCCCAGTCTTCTCGCGCTCTTTCGCCTCAAGCTCAAGCCGCCAGGAATTGCCCTCGGTCAGCGCCTCGCGATACTTGTCAAGCTGGCTGTTATAGCCTTTTTTGATGATCCCGCCCTCTGTAATCGCACGCAAAGCATTTTCATCAATCGCAGAATTTATCAGTTCAGAGAGCTCCGGAATCTCATCCAGCTGAGAAATCAGGCCGGACAAGACTTCAGCGTCCATGACATTCAGAACACTTCGGATTGCCGGCACATTTGCCAAAGAATTCGCCAACTGCAGCAAATCCACCGGCACCGCCTTTCCGAAAGAAACCCGCGAAGCCAGCCGCTCCAAGTCATAAACGCCTTTCAGCGCCTCAATCAAATCTGCCCGCTCAAAAAAGTTCGCCAGAAAAGTCGCAATAATCTCCTGACGCTTCTGAATCTGCGCCAGATTAATCAGCGGACGCTCAATCCAGGCCTTGAGCATGCGCGTTCCCATGGCCGTTTTCGTAGCATCCAGCAGCCCGTACAAAGTCCCGAACTTCTTGCCGTCGCGCTTGTTGACTGTCAACTCCAGCGCCGATTTCGTCGCAAAATCCATCTGCAGAAAATCCGCGATTTCGTAATGCACCGGCTCTTGAATGTGCGTCAAATCGCGCAATTGCGTCCGACGCACATAATTCATCAGCTTCTCACAGACGTCCGCGCCGTCAAACTCCTCTGAAATCAGCAAATTCAGCTGCTTTGTCAGGATAGAACGCTCATCGTCCGTCAACTCAAAACCAGCGACCACCTCACGCGCCCGCAAAGAAGCCACCTCACCCGCAACCGAAGCAAAATCTGCCAGCTCCGTATATTTAAACTCACCCGTGGCCAAATCCACATAAGCCAGCACAAAAGCCGAATTTGACACATTTTTATCAATTCCGACCAAAAAATTATTATCACTGGAACTCAAGGTATCAATCGTTGTCCCCGGCGTAATCACCTGCGTCACCGCCCGTTTGACGATTCCCACCGCATCCTTGGGATTTTCCATCTGGTCTGCGATTGCAACCTTGTAGCCGAGATTCACCAGCTTCTCAACATATTCCATGACCGCCTTGTGCGGCACGCCAGCCATCGGAATCGGCGTCTCAGCATTTTTATTGCGCGAAGTCAGCGTCAACTCCAGAATCTGCGCCGCATTTACAGCATCTTCATAAAAAAGCTCGTAAAAGTCACCCATCCGAAAAAGCAAAAAAGCGTCAGGATAATCCTTCTTGACGTCTAAATACTGCTGCATTCCTGGTGAGAGCTTTTCTTTTTCAGGCATCTTTCACAACTTTCTTATAATCTTTAATGATTTGTCGATAAAACTCTACAAAATTTTCAGGAATCTTATCTGGATAAAACCAGTCGAGTCGAACTGATTCCTCTTCATCCACCACAATTTCCCCTGAAAATTTTTTCGTGTAATAGGCCATGGTCAACTCTGCCAAACATCTCCATTATCTGCCTGACTCAGTTGATGTCAAACCGGTCTCTTCAAAAACTTCACGCGCTGCTGTCTGCAGCGGGGTCTCGCCCAATTCCATCAAGCCGCCAGGCAATCACCAACGGTGATGACTTTCCTGCAGTAAAATCTGTCCCGACGCATTTTCAATGATTACGATTGAACCATTCAAAATAACCGGCTGATGTCCAATTACAGCACTAAATCTTCAACATAACCCATACAATATTATAGCATAAAATCGCGGCGGGTAAAGTTCATGTCCCTTGTTCTTCAGCGGAGTCTGCGGATGTTTCAAAAAGTTTTGGTAATAAATGGACAAGTCCTGTGAAATCTGGCAAAAATCAGCCGTTGACACCTCGCCTGTCAAGATATTCAAGCCTGGCGGAGCCCACTGCCGTTCGAATTTTTCGTCCAGGAGGTTTTTTCCAGCCAGATAATAAGTTTCCTGCATCGCCATCCAATGAGGTACACGGTGAAAAAGACTTCTCTGGACAAACACATGCACACTGTCATCATTTTCTACCGTGAGGGATTGCATCTTTTGTGCTGAAAATGGTTTTCTGAGAATTTCCAGAAAATCACCACTTCCAAAATGGAACTCTTCTGTCAAAAAGCTCAGCTGGCCGCGCAGGTTCTGATAAATCAAATATTTCAATCTCAAGCAAGACCTCTCCAAATCCAGTTCCCAGTAATGAAAGCCGCGATTTTCAGAAAAATACAGCAAATTTTTCTGCAAGGGACTCATCGTCTCACCCAGCCACAAATCCTGACCAGCCAGCCAAAGGACTTGATAGCCATGTGAATGATAGTTCAAAGTCCGCTCTCTGAGCCGCTTGACCGATAAGCGCGAGCACTGCACTTCAATCGCAATCTGGTCAGACATTAACAAATCCGGCGTCTGTTCAAGCTCCGGCAGATATTTTTCAATTTCAGTTTTCACAGATTGAGACGCCCAGGCAAATATCGCTTTCTTCAGCGCCAGATGCTGCGCGGACTCGTTTTCCGACCAACTTTGACAATTCTGTAGAGAAACATGCGCAAAATGCGGAATTTTGATCAGGCCGCATTTCAAGCGCACTTCTGACTTGCAGGCAGGGCAAAAGAACTTCTGACGGCGCTCAGGAATCTCCTCCAGCAAATTTATCAGTTTGCGATTTTCATTTAATGCGACTAACATCCCCTTATTATTTAATACGAAAAAATCACGGAAATGTTTCAAGTTTCCGTGATTTTTTCGTATTTTTTAGACATTTCAAGGATTTTTGCTTGCAAACCAAAGTGACAAGAGAGCAAGAACGACGAAGAAAGCAATGAAGCAGCCCACAATAACGATGTGCTTCTTTCGTTGAGAATTCAACACTGCAATGAATTCTCGTATAAAAGCAGGCACGCGGTAATAAAATGCGGTTTTCCCGCCTGGTCCGCCCTGAGCGTCCAGTTTCAGCTGAGCCGCAAACAGTACTGTCCGAAAAACATGATAATCTGAAGTGAAAATCAGGAACTTGTCATTAATCATCTTGGCAGAATTGACCAAATTCTCGTAGGTCGTGCGTGATCGGTCCTCCAGCATGGTACGGGCGATGGGGAATTTGAGCTCATCAACTGCATAATTCTGCATCGCCTGGGCTTCTGACAGGTGCTCGTCGTCACCTTTTCCGCCTGATAAAACAAGGACAGTATCGTCTCCAGCAGCGTTAACCGCAGCCTTTATACGATTAGCCAGCAGTGTGCCGACCTTTTTCCCGCCAACCAGACCTGCCCCATGAACCACATAGTACTTGTATTTCGTCGTGAATTTTCTTGCCCGCCGGCCGTAAGCACGGCTTGACACATAAAACACCATGAACTGCCAGGTCAAATAAATGGCCAGAACCGGATAAATCGTCGCCAGAATCCGCAGCCAATCCCACTGCACACGCGGCAGACCATTGACAAAGGAATAAACCGCACTCAGAGCGAAGAAAGCCAGCATCACCAGCGGCAAAAGCAGATTTGCCACTGACTTCGACTCACGCCGCCACATTTTAATTGTCAGAATAATAATACTTACAATAATAAAAATACTGATTAAAACAGGTGCAACCACGAAAATCATCAGCACCTCAATTGCGAGCGCAATCAGCAGGCCATCACTTCTTTCCGGGAAAAACAGCGCGAGCGTCCCAATCAAAAAATTCAACGCGACAAAGCCCAAAAACAGACTGCGCAAAACCAGCCGCCCCAGCTTCAAAGTCCGGAAATCTTTCAAGCGCCAGGATTTGCGGTAAGTCAGCCCAGCAGCCAAAACCAGAATTGCCGTCATTACCGCGAAAACCACAGGTAAAAGCATATTTGCCATGCGTCTATTGTACCAAAAATTTGCAGCAAAAAATCCCGTCAAGCTTGACAGGATTTTGTCAAATTACAAAATGAGCTCAACACGCCTGAGGCTAGGAAAATAGATAAATCGGAACCTGACTTACAGGCAGAACCGCGATTTCCTAATTTTCTACGCCTCAATGCGGGCGTGTTTCACATCTTATAAAATAGCCAGCACTACAAAGTTAAGCACGAACAGAATTGCTACTACCCAGATAACAGGCTTAATCTCAGCGATTTTACCTTTGAAGATTTTGACAAAAATATAAGTGATGAAACCAGCAGCGATACCGTAAGAAATGCTGTAGCCCAGGCCCATGAAGACTGACGCGAAGAAAGCAGGAATCGCCTCTCCCAAATCCGTCCACTCAATATTTTTAAACGACCCTAGCATCATCGCACCCACAACAATCAGAATCGGCGCTGTTGCCTGAGTCGGCACAATTGACAAAAGCGGCAGGAAAAGTGAAGAAATCGCAAACATAATTGCTGTCACAATTGAGGTCAAACCTGTTCGGCCGCCTGCACCAATGCCTGCCACTGACTCAACGAAAACCGTTGTATTAGAAGTCCCGAAAATTGCTCCAATCGGTGTTGCAATCATATCTGCAAAAAGCGCCTTGTCCATTTTCGAGCTGAAACCGTGTGAATTTTCCATGTCTTTTAAATCCTCGTCTGTGAAAATTCCGGTTGAACGTCCCGTCCCGATGAAAGTCCCGATGGGGTCAAAAATTGACGTCAGCGCAAAGGCCAGCACTGTCATCAGTACTTCAATATATTTGCTCGGCTCAGAAAAAAGCGTCCCGAAGCCTTTCGGACCAAATGCAGCGCCGAAAGTCTGTCCCATCTGACCAAAAGCGGTTCCCAGATTATTCTGGGTAAACAAAGTGTTTATGTCTATTTTCACCACACCTGCGATGATTGCAATGACAGTCGTCACCAGAATTGACAGGAGAATGCCGGCTTTCCAATTGCGCAATACAAAGAACATGGTCACGACAATACCGATTAAGGCAACGAGAACTCCAGCATTGTTGAAATTCACCAGTCCCGGGACTATTGAAGAATTTGCTGTGATAGTGCCGTGATTATTTGCATATGTGCCAGGGTCTGCGATGAACTGCAGGATTCCGGCATTTTTTATACCGATATAAGCAATGAAAATGCCGATTCCGCCGCCGATTGCCTGCTGCAGACTTTCGGGAATCCCCAGTATAATCACTTTACGCACACTTGTGAAAGTGATGATGATATTGACAATACCGCAGATGAAGACCATTGCCAGCGCTTCTTGCCAGGTATAGCCTAGCGACAGCACAACGGTATAGGCGAAAAACGCGTTCAGACCCATTCCCGGCGCCAGCGCATACGGGACGTTTGCAATCAGGCCAATTGCAACCGTTCCGACGATAGATGCCAGGATTGTCGCCAGAAAGACGGCCTGCACCGGCATGCCTGTTGAGCCCAGAACAGACGGATTGACGAAGAGAATATAAGACATTGCAAAGAATGTCGTGATACCAGCCATGATTTCAGTTGAAACGGTGGTACCATTTTCTTTTAATTTGAAAAACTTTTCCATGATAAGATTTTCTCCCTTTCTTGAAAGTACAATATAATTCTAGAAGAATTTGAACAAATATTCAGGTTTTGGACAATTATTTGAGAAAAACATTCCCGAATGTTCGTGTTTTTGTGAAACAAAATAAAAAAACAGACCTAAGCCTGCTTCATCAGCGAACGACGGGATTCGAACCCGCGACCTCTACCATGGCAAGGTAGAGCTCTACCCCTGAGCTACGTTCGCACAGTTATATTATACTATTTTTTTGCAAGACTTTCAAAAATTTTGTAAGTGATGCAATTGTTGAGAAACCTCGTGATGCCAAGATTTCAACTGCCGACTACATGATTCGAACACGCGACCCTCTGATTACAAATCAGATGCTCTACCAACTGAGCTAAGTCGGCCAATTTCGTACTTGTTGAGTACTTTATTTAGCGCTGGATATTTAATTTTAGGAGTGGTAGCAAGGAGGAAAAGCTGCGCTTTTCTTTATCCCTTGTACCTCGAAGCAGTGCTTCGAGCCAACTGAGCTAAGTCGGCTTGTTCTTATGACAGACAGTTATCTGTCACAGAAACTGCGGATTAAGGGACTTGAACCCCCACACCTCTCGGTACTAGAACCTAAATCTAGCGCGTCTGCCAATTCCGCCAAATCCGCGAATTAAACAACCAATGGTGTTAATCCTTTGACCCCTGCGCGGCTCGAACGCGCGACCCTTTGATTAAAAGTCAAATGCTCTACCGACTGAGCTAAGGAGTCCAATATGTGAAATACTCTGGTAGAGCATTTGTAAGGATGACTGACTCCGTCAGTCTTTATCCGCAGCCTCGAAGCTGTGCTTCGAGCTCTACCGACTGAGCT
>NZ_BAAGGQ010000032.1:0-10994 GCF_054658595.1 Lactovum odontotermitis | reverse complement strand
TATCTACCCAGACTAAGTTTATAAAATAACAAAAAATCCCCAAACAAATAAAGGGGATGAAATATAAGAAACATTTTCAGTTATTTCTGAAGTTCCAGCAAAGCGCTCGCAACAGAAAGCGCATAGAGCGGTGCTGTTTCCGCTCTCAAAATCCTAGGACCCAAGCCGATTAACTCTGCGCCGGCTGTCTGAAATTTTGCAATTTCACCGGGAGAAATGCCGCCCTCCGGGCCGAAAATAATCAGTAATTTCCGTGGTCTTTCTGATAAAACCTGTGCCAATCGGCTGGATTCACCCTGCTTGGCGGATTCTTCATAGGCAATCAGGACCTTGTCAAAGTCTGAAAATCGCTCAATCAAATCTGAAAGTTTCCCGAAAAGTTTGATTTCAGGAATCAGATTTCGCTTCGACTGTTCAGCCGCTCCCTGCGCGGTTTTTGTCAATTTTTCCTGCTTTTTTGCCAGTTTCTCAGCGTTCCATTTCACCACGGACCAGTCAAAGGGCGCTGCCCAAACTGCTGCGGCACCAAGCTCAGTAGACTTTTCTGCGATGAATTCAAGTTTGTCGCCTTTTGGAAATCCCACCGCAATTGTTACTTCGACCGGCAATTCATTGTCTCTGTGAATCTCTTCAAGCACGACGAGTCTTGCTTCTTCAGCATTGACAACCTCAGCCAGAGCGATTCTTCCACCGTTAAAAACCAGCTCAAACTTTTCACCGTTTCTTGCCCGCATGACCTTAAAAATATGATGCCGCGTCTGCGCCTCGACAGTAAATTCACCCGCTGGATAGTCCAAGTCTACAAAATATTGATTTGCCATTAACCGAAAAACAGCTCCTTTTCAGATTTTTTCAGCACCAGACAGTTCCATTCGCCCTGCTGCATCCTCGTTTCCAGCTGAAAACCTGCTGACAAGGCCTTTTCCAGAACGACCTGACATTTTTCAGAAATAATGCCGCTCAAAATCAGCGTTCCCTCAGGTTTTATCAGACGATAAGCATCTTCAGTCATAAGCAGTAAAATATCAGCCAGAATATTGGCCACAATCACATCCGCTTCCACGGTCACACCTGCCAGCAAATCCCCGGCAGAAACCTGAATCTTCCCGGCCACCTCAGGATTCAGCTCAATATTCTCACAGGCCACGCGCACAGCAACCACGTCCAAGTCATAAGCATAGATTTCACGCGCACCAAACAGCGCCCCCGCAATCGAAAGCACGCCCGAGCCCGTTCCCACATCCAGCAGGGTTTCGCCTCCGCGCAAGACCTGCTCCAGCGCAAAAATCGAAAGCTTCGTCGTCGGATGCGTCCCCGTTCCAAAAGCCATGCCAGGGTCTAGTCTTAAAAGTTTTTCATCCAAACCAGAGGCGGTGTAATCCGTCCAGCTCGGCACAATCGTCAAGTCCCGCGAAATCCGCGTCGGCAGAAAATACTGCTTCCAGGCATTCGCCCAGTCCTCTTCCGCAAGAGAATCCGTCGACATCTTAAAGTCAATTTCCAGATTTTCCTTCAGACTCGCCGACAAACTTGACAAAAACTCAGGCGAGACCTGCTCTTCCGGATAATAAGCCGAAACCTCAACCTCTCCGGACTGCTCGATTTCAGGCAGCACTTCACCCAAAGTCGGCTCGTAGTCTAGATAATCCTGCGTATCGCCGATTTCCACCCCGTTTGCACCGGCAGCAATCAGGATATTGCTGACCTTCTCCTGGTTCCAGGCATCATTCAGCGGATTGTGTGTTTCACGTGAAACATTGACCGTCACTTTCGTCCAGTTATTTTCACTCTTTTTCATTTTCCAGCTCTCCAATTCTTGAGATTATTTTCGCATAAACCCGCTTCATTTCAGGCTCCGTCGACTTCTCCACAAAGTCATCCAACGGAATCCAGGCAATCCCCTCAGTTTCCTCTTCGTTCTTCCGCAGCAAATCCGCCTCATCCGCTTCAAACAAAAAAGTCACGTTTAGATGCAGATGCGCCGAAACATAACCGTATTTTCGGTGCACATGTCCAGCTACGGTCAAGTCTTCAATTGAGATTGGCCTCTCCAGCAGCAAAGTCAAACGCTCCAAACCAGACTCCTCCAGAACCTCGCGCCGCGCCACTGCCAGCAAGTCCGTCTCGCCGTCAGCGTGCCCCCCTAACCAGCCCCAGCTCTGGTAAATCTTATGAAAAATCCCCAGAATCTTGTCATGCTCACGGTTCAGCACAATCGCAGAGGCAGTGAAATGCGCCAGAGACTCGCGCGTAAAAGACACAGGCTCCATCGCCAGCTTTTTGAAAATCTTTAAATCTGAAATCTCTTGTTCTCCCCGAGCTTGAAATCCCTCGAGCAAAATCTGCAGCTCATTCATTTTATAACACCCGCGTCGTCCATTCCTCACAGTTAATCACCCGCGACACAACGCCCTCGTAGAATTCCGGTTCGTGGGAAACCATGAGAACCGTGCCAGGGTATTCCTGGAGCGCCCGCATCAGCTCCTCCTTCGCATCCACATCCAGATGGTTCGTCGGCTCATCCAGTACGAGAATGTTCGATTCCGTGTTCATCAGCTTGGCAAAGCGAAGTTTCGCCTGCTCACCGCCCGAAAGCACGCGCACGCGGCTTTCAATCTGCTTGGCGGTCAGTCCCACGCGGGCAAGTGCTCCGCGAAGCTCGGCCTGATTCCAGCTTGGGTACTCGTCCCAGAGGTCATCGAGCACCGTCTTCGAACTTGGCTCTTTAACTTCCTGCTCATAGTAGGCGATGTCCTGGAAATTCCCTTTCTCCACTTCGCCGTCAATCGCAGGAATCAAACCCATCAGAGACTTGAGCAGCGTTGACTTGCCGATTCCGTTGGAGCCGATAAAAGCGATTTTCTCGCCGGACTCGACCTTCAGATTAATCGCTGAAGACAAAGGTCCTGTCTGCGGATAGCCGATAATCAGGTCCTTGGCCTCAAAGACCAGACGGCTTGGCTTGCGGCTGAATTTAAAGTCAAAATGAGGCTTCGGCTTCTCAGAAATCGTTTCGACAATTTCCATCTTGGCCAGCTTCTTCTCACGCGCTTTGGCCTGTCCTGAAGTCGCCACATTGGCTTTCTTGCGGGCAATGAAATCCTTCAGCTTGGCAGCCTCTGCGACCTGTGCATTGTGCAGTGCCTCAAGCTGGACTTTCTTCTCTTCAAAGACACGCTCAAACTCGGCATAACCCATGCTGTAGCGGGTAATCCCCAGCCCGTGCACATGATAAATCACATTGGTCACACTGTCCATAAACGGCACATCATGGGAAATCAGAATAAAGGCATTTTCGTAGTTCTGCAGATAATTTTTCAGCCAGTAAATGTGCTCTTCGTCCAAATAGTTGGTCGGCTCATCCAGCAGCAGAATATCCGGCTTTTCGAGCAAAAGCTTGCCCAGCAGAATCTTCGTGCGCTGACCGCCTGAAAGCTCTGCCACGTCCTTATCCAGCAAGTCGGTCAAACCCAGTCCGCGCGCCGTTTCCTCGACTTTTGAGTCAATCAGGTAAAAGTCACCAGTATCCAGTGATTCCTGCAGCTCACCGACTTCCTGCAGCGCCGCATCCATTTCTTCCGCGGTCATGTCTGCCATCTTGAGGTAGGTCTCGTTAATCTGCGTCTCAATGTCAAAGAGATATTGAAATGCCTCGGCCAGCGCCTCGCGCGTTGTTTTGCCCTTACCGAGCGCCGCGTGCTGGTCCATGTAGCCCACGCGATGATGCTTTGACCAGACAACCTTGCCCTCGTCCGGCTGCAGCGTGCCCGTGATAATCGCCATGAACGTCGACTTGCCCTCGCCGTTTGCGCCGACAAAGCCGATGTGCTCGCCCTTGAGCAGACGGAAATTCACATCTTCAAAAATTGCCCGGTCGCCAAAACCGTGACTGAGATTGGTAACTTGTAAAATACTCATATATTTGTCTATTTTCTAAATTTCTATTTTTTAAATAAATCTTGCTTCGCAAGCTCGCTCCTGAGAATCTCCAGAATCTTCGGCAGCTCGCCCACAATATTTTCCCCAACAATTAAAACCGGCCGCTTCGGAATGGGATTTCTCAGCTCCACCTGAATCGCGTTCAATTTTTTGCTCCGCTTTTTCACCTCTTCAAAGCCGGTCACCTCTGTCCATTTTATCTGAACATCCCCCGTCTTTTTCGGAAAAGTCAGCCCCTCCTCAGAAACAATCAGGTAAGCACGATTTTTCATATAGGGAAGCGCATCATAAATGTAAATAAAAGCCATCGCAAAGGCAAAAAAAGCCGCCAGAATGAACACAAAGCTAAACACTGTAAAAGCATGTGTCTGAAAAACACCATAAAAAACCGCAATCAGCAGCGCAGCGCCCGCCACAATACCGCCCGTGCCGAAAAGAACAACCGGGACAAAATTATAACGATAAGTCAGAGGTAATTTGTAATTCATCTTATTCCCTAATATCTCGGATACTTGAAGAATTCCGTCTCCACGAGCGCATCATCGCCTGCTTCGAACTTGTCCCAATCCCAGACAATCGAGAATTCTTCATCTTCTGAATCCGACTCCAGAAAATCCATCAAGTCCGAGACACCATTATCGACCGCATCTTGCAGAAACTGGCAGAAAAATTTCAGAAACTCGCGTGAAAGCCCCTGTTCATCATAAGGAATCACCGCGAGATAATCTTCCTCGTTGAACTCCGTCTTGGCAGGATTATAAAAGAGCACCGCATCTTCATAGAGAATATCCTCTGTTGACGAAACACCATCAGCATCTGTCACTTCAATCTTCTCAGAGTTTTCAACCTCAAGCACAAAAGACACCGTAATCCCGTGATTCTGCTTGTCCCAGTTGATTTCATAGTCATAGTGAAAATTTTCAGAGAGTTCCTCATCGAGAACATCTAAAAAACCGTTTTTCTTCTTGTTCATAAAGTTTATTTTAACATATAAGTTGGTCAAATTTCTCAATTTTGCCGTCTTCAACCCGTAAAGTTTTCTGAAAATTCCGCTTCAAAAAATACCGGTCATGCGAAACCGCCAGCAGCGTGCCCTGGTACTGCGCCAGAATATTCTCAATCTCCTCGCGCGCATAAATATCCAAATGATTGGTCGGCTCGTCCAAAATCAGCAGGTTAATTTCTTTCTGGAAAAGTTCCAGCAGATAAAGACGCACCTTTTCCCCGCCGGACAAGTCTTTCAGGCGTTTACTGACATCGCTCGCGTAAAATCCGAACCGTGCCAGCTCCTCTCGGGCCTTTTGCTCATTGCCCATAACATCTTTCACAAAGTTCACCAGGCGATTTTCCGGGTGCTCAAGCTCGATATTCTGCGGCAAATAACCGATTCGGGCGCTTTCTCCCAGTTTTATTGTGCCTTCATCGGCTTCCAGTTCCTGCGTGATAAGCTTGAGCAGCGTACTTTTTCCCGTGCCGTTTTCTCCAACAAGTGCAATCCGCTCGCCCTTGTAAATTGTAAAGCTCACATTCTCAAAGAGCAGCTTTTCCCCCATGATCTTTGCCAGCTGCTGAACGACCAGAATCTCTTTTCCGGATTTTTCAGACTGAGAAATCTTCTTCTTGACGCGGTTTTTGACGAGTACTGGTGCTTTCAGCCGCTCCATTTTTTCTAAGCGATGCTCGAGTTCCTTAGCCTTTTTATAAAATTTCTCGTTGTCTCCGTCATTTCCCCACTGGCGAAACTGGCGAATGAGCTTTTTGAGACGAGCAATCTCACGCTGCTGGAGGTCAAAATCTCGCTGCAGCTGTTCATCGTGAGCTTTTTTCAAAACCTGATAGCTGCTGTAATTTCCTTTATATTCGACAAGCTGTCCATCTTCAATCTCGACAATTTTACTGACAACGTTGTCCAGAAACTCTCGGTCATGAGAAACGACAATGACAGCCTTCTTCGCATTTTTGAGGTAATTTTCCAGCCACTTGATTCCGGACAAATCCAGGTGATTTGTCGGTTCATCCAGTAGGAGCACATCTGCTTCAGAGACCAGCAGCCGCGTCAGTTCAATACGGACACGTTCTCCCCCGCTCAGGTCGCACAAGGCCTGCTCTGCCTTCTCCTCAACACCTAGACCTTTCAAGGTCGTGAGAATACGGTCTTCTAGCGAGAAACCGCCAATCGCATCAAATTCCTCCTGAACCTTGCCGTAACGCGACAGAACTTTCTCAATTGTCTCGTTATCCGCCGTCGTTAACTGCAGCTCAAGCGCCGTCATCTGCGCTTTGAGTTGACGGATTGTCTCAAAACTCGCTAGCAGATAGTCCAAAACTCTCTCATTTGAAGACAGCTGATTCTGCTCGACGTAGCCGATTTTCAACCCCTTTTTCCTACTCACAGCGCCCATATCCGGCGCCTCTTCACCCGAAATCAACCTCAGCAAAGTCGTTTTTCCAGTTCCGTTGACGCCCACAAGGCCAATCTTATCACCAGAATTCACACCTAAATTCACTTCGTTAAACAACGGCAGACCGCCGAAATTCTTTATTACTTTATTTATTTGAATCAACATTTTTAATTTCCTCGTTTTAATAAACCGAAATGTTAAATCAATCAAGTAAAATGAGGCTACGAAAATAATCGCAACCTCATTCATTATCTTTGAATTTGAAAACATCTCATGGTTACTGATTTTACATAATTTACTATTTTTGGGCAGACTACTCCCGTCAGACAGCAAAAGTAAAACCATTCATACGTACATGCGCGATGATTAATAATGAGCTATTCTCATGAGCCGTGTACATGTGAGACATGAAATGTTCTCCTTTCCGTTTGTTTTGTTTATGTTAGCATATTTGGCTGTGAATGTCAAAATTTTGTGCTTTGAAAGCAATAAAATGATAAAATAAGACATGAGTAAAGTTATTGTCTATGCATCAAAATACGGCACAAGCGAAAAATATGCAAACGAAATGAGCAAGGCGTTTGATTGCCCCGTTATTTCCTGCAGAAATCTTTCAAAATCAATTTCATATTATAGCGAAATTATTTTTGTCGCGGCGGTGCATATCGGAAAGCTCATTGGCTTGGATAAGCTAATTGCCGCATGTCCGGCAGGTACAGTCATAACTTTTGTTGCCGTGGGGTTGAACGACTACAGCCTGGAAGAAAATCGCTCGCAAATCGAAAAGAACATTAAAACAAAAACTGCAGGTAAGCCGGTGAAAGTGGGCAATCTCTACTATCTGCGCGGTACATTGAACAAAAATATGCCGTTTCTGGTGAAAGCAATGTTTAACCAAATTTATAAAAATGCAAAGAAAAAGGATGAGAATGAGAGAAATACGGGTGATAAATTTATCATAGAAACTCACGAAAACCCGGATTTCTTTGATTCGCCAGGACTTGAGCAAATCATTTATAGAATCAAATCTTCTTAAAAAGGAAAACAAGCAAAAATGGGTCAACTGTCAAAATTACCAAATATCGGAAAAGTCATTGAGTCAGAGCTGGAGCAAGTCGGCATTGACACGATAGACGAATTCAAAGCGCTCGGAAGTAAGACAGCCTGGCTAAAACTTCAGCAAATTGATTCTTCAGTCTGCCTTGACCATCTGTACGCGCTAGAGGGCGCAATAGAAGGTATTCGCTGGCATGACCTTGACAAAGAAACAAAAAATGATTTAAAAAACTTTTACGAGAAACATCAATTAAATTAAGCGCAGATTCCAGATTTTTTGAATCTGCTTTTTTATTTTTTGACTGTAAATCATATTTATTCCCGAAAATCCTGATAAATAGTGGTAAAATTAGAATAATGAAGATAAAACAGGAAATCATTCTCCGTCAAATGGAGCCCCGCGATTTTGCAGAAGTGGCGGAACTGGAAAATAAGTTCTGGACGCCAGTCGAAACGCCGGCTATTATTCAAAGTTCAGCTGAGCGTTATATCGAAAATATACAGGATGGCGTGCGTTATCTTTTGGCTGTCGAAGAAACGAGCGACGAGATTTTCGGCGTTTTAGTTCTGCACAACCGGCACAAAGTTGAAACCGGAAAGCATGTACTGACCTTTTCGCCCATGGTGGTAGCGTCTGCTCGGCATCAGGGAATCGGCAGCTTTTTAGTAGAATTCACGAAGGAATATGCGCGCGAGGAAGGCTACAAGAAAATCAGTATTGAGGCTCTTTCCACAGATACCGCTGCACTTGCACTCTACAAAAAATGCGGATTTGTCCAAGAAGGACTGCAAAAGAAGGAATTTTTCATTAATGGAAATTGGGTAGATAACTACTGGTACGCCTATTTCGTTCCAGATGATGAAAATACAGTGTAAAGTTGCTTTACACTAGGTTTACACTAAGTTTACAGTGAGGCTGAAATCACTTGTAAACACTAGTTTTATACTGTAAAGGTACTTATGACAACACAAAATTTAGCAAGAAGAATGCGGCCGCGAAACATTGACGAAGTCATCGGCCAGCAGCATCTGGTCGGCCCAGGCAAAATTATTCGCCGCATGGTGGAGACAAAACTGCTTTCCAGCATGATTTTATACGGCCCTCCAGGTACGGGGAAAACCTCTATCGCCAGCGCCATTGCAGGAACAATGGGCTTGACTTTTCGCAGTTTTAACGCGACCAGTGACAATAAGAAAAAGCTGCAGGAAATTGCGGAAGAGGCAAAAGCCTTCGGCACGGTTATTTTACTGCTGGACGAGATTCACCGTTTAACCAAGCCGCTGCAGGATTTTCTGCTGCCTCTGCTTGAAAATGGGGACATTATTCTAATCGGCGCAACCACTGAAAATCCTTATTTCAGTGTTGTTCCCGCCATTCGCAGTCGTGTACAGATTTTCGAAGTGAAAAGTCTGAAAACTGAGGATTTGGTGCATGCGGTGGAGCTTGCTTTATCTGATTCTGAGCGCGGATTTGATTTCGAGGTGAAGTTGGATGACGATGCGCTGAATTTCCTTGTGCATTCAACCAATGGCGACTTGCGCTCAGTTTTTAATTCACTGGAATTGGCCGTTTTGTCCTCAGAAAATCATCATGTCACGATGTCTGATATGGAAAATTCTCTGCAGAAAAAGGCCGCAACTTTTGACCGGGACGGAGATGCGCACTATGACCTGCTTTCTGCCTTGCAGAAGTCAATTCGCGGCTCGGACGTGAATGCCGCTTTGCATTATGCGGCACGCCTGATTGAGGGCGGAGACCTTATCAGTCTTTCCAGACGTTTAATGGTCATGGCTTACGAAGACATCGGGATGGCCAATCCGGATGCGGCTTTACACACTGTGACTGCGTTGCAAGCTGCCGAGCGCCTTGGTTTTCCGGAAGCAAGAATTCCCATTGCAAATGTTGTTGTTGATTTGGCGCTTTCTCCAAAGTCAAATGCGGCATATATGGCAATTGAAAATGCACTGGCGGATTTGCATAAACACGGTGATTTGCCTGTTCCAGCGCATTTACAGGACGGGCATTATGCCGGTGCCAAGGATTTGGGGCGCTCAATCGGCTATCAGTATCCGCATTCTTTCCCGGACCATTGGGTGAATCAGCAGTATCTGCCTGATAAAATCAAAGATGCGGAATATTTCACACCCGACGGCATGGGCAAATACGAGCGGGCACTGATGGAGCGAAAACGCTGGATTGATGAAAAGAAGAAAAATGAAAAATAAACTCTGGACTTCATTATTTCAACCTCATATCCTTAAGCGCGGTTACGAATATTATGATGACGGCCGTATCGAAGATTTTAAATCTGAGGATGATCGGCTCACTGCTACAGTTTTCGGGACAGAAGATTATCAGGTTGAAATCACCTTAAAGAACGGCTTTCCGGAAAATTGCTCTTGTACTTGTCCCTATGCTTCTACCGGGAGACCCTGCAAACATTTAGCGGCAGTCCTATTTTACCTGGAAAATTCCCCTGAATATCTTAAAGAAGTCCGGGAGAAAAATGAAGCAATGACAAACAACCTATTTGACCTTGCAAATGAACAGCAAATCCGAGATTTTCTTTTTAAACTTCTGCTCAACGATGAAAAGCTGCAGAATAAATTTCAGCAATATTTAAAAACGAACGGCAAAAAAATTGACACAACAGACTGAAAAGGAAATAAATGACGGAAGAAATCCAAAATCTTAAATTAAGTGAAATTACACGGAATCCTTATCAGCCGCGCATTCATTTCGACAAGGAAAAATTAGACGAACTGGCAAAATCCATCAAGATTAATGGTGTGCTGCAGCCGATTATTGTGCGGAAATCAAAGGTCATCGGTTATGAACTCTTAGCCGGCGAACGGCGTTTTTTAGCGTCGCAGAAAGCCGGCCGAACCGAAATTCCAGCCATCGTACGCGACTACAACAATCAGCAAATGCAAGTCTTAGCTTTACTTGAGAATCTGCAGCGCGAAGACTTAAATCCGATTGAAGAAGCCAAATCTTTGTCAAATTTAACCGAGAAGTCCGGTTTAAAACATGAAGAAATCGCACAAATCATCGGAAAATCCAGAACTTATGTGACGAATTCAATTCGACTGCTGCAATTGTCCAAAGAGTTGACTTATTTAGTAGAATCCAATGAATTATCCGCTGGACACGCACGTACACTGCTTGCCGAGCCCAATCCGATTCGTCAGCTTGAACTCGCGCGTTTAGTGCGCAAAAAGCATCTATCTGTCCGAGAACTCGAACATTTAATTTATCACGAAGATAAAAAAACGTCGCCAAGCCCAAGAAATATCTACATTGCAGAGATTGAAGAAAAACTGAGGAAAAATCTGGGGAATTCTGTTAAAATAGTTTCTAGCAAAAAAAATAAAGGCAGTCTGAGTGTGAAGTTTGACAATCTTGAAGAACTGGAAAATCTGATAAAAAAACTGGAAAATTGATGAAATCTTTAGGCAGCTAATTGAATTTTACACTTTTCTTCACTGTTTATTCACATTATTAACTCTATTTCTTATATACATCTGACGATGCTTACTATACTCATTTTTTTGTTTTATTTGGTCTTAGTTTCTTCTACACATAAACATTCTATA
>NZ_BAAGGQ010000031.1:0-11961 GCF_054658595.1 Lactovum odontotermitis | reverse complement strand
ATCCACATGTTAATTATACTGTTTATTATTTTCATTTTTCAAAACGTTTTATGTTGAAAATTTTGAGATAAAATGTTATCCTTAATTTAGTAATTTTGGCAAATGAAAAACAGAAAGGAGGGAATATGCCGCTAAAAGATATTGACAAACGTTTCTGGAAGCGCGTCAAGGAGCTTGCCAAGTCGAATATGAAAGATACGACTTACGATTATCTAATCGCACCAGCGCAGCTCATCTCAGTGACCGGAAACAATGCAAAAGTCCTGGTCGACAGCAATTTTCACAAAGATTACTGGCGCCGCCAGCAAGACCTTGTCACCACGGCCAGCCTTGAAATTTACGGCGATATTATCAACTATCAACTCCTTTCGAAAGATGAATTAAACGAAAAGGACTTCAAAGAACTCAACAAGCTCAGCAATCCATCATCTTCGTCCACTAACAGTGACGATGAAGATTCAGCACCATTTCCCTTCAAATCGAATTTATTAAAGAAATACACATTTGACAATTTCATAGAGGGTGACCAAAATCGCATGACATTGGCTGCTGCGATTACGATTACAGATGACCCAGGCAATCTCTACAATCCGCTTTTTATTTTCGGCGGAGCCGGCCTTGGCAAAACCCATTTGCTCAATGCCATCGGCAATGAATTTCATAAAAAGAGGCCGCGCGCAAGGATTATCTACACCAGCTCTGAAGGCTTTGTGACTGACTATGTCAATGCCAGCCGCAAAAAGCAGATGGAAAATTTTGTTGCAAAATACCGGAATCTCGACCTGCTGCTGCTGGACGATGTCCAATTTTTCTCTGATAAAGAAGGCACGAAAAACGAATTTTTCTCCACATTCAATGAGCTGCATGAAAAGGGTGCGCAGATTGTCCTGACTTCTGACCGCCCGCCGAATGAGCTGGACAATCTGGAGGAACGTCTGGTAAGCCGCTTCTCCTGGGGCTTGACAACCAACATCACGATGCCTGATTTTGAGACACGAATGGCCATTTTGATGAATAAAGCTGAAAAATCTGGTCTGGTTTTCCCGGATGAAACTATTTCTTACATTGCCGGTCAGATTAATTCCAATGTACGTGAGTTAGAGGGGGCTTTGAACCAGGTGGAATTTGCTGCGAAAATGGAGAAAGTCGCCGTGGTTGACACCACTTTTGCTGAAAAAGCATTGGACACAATGCGTTCTTCCAACTACCGCCAGCATAAATCGAATTTGACCATCACGAAAATTAAAGACGAAGTCGCCCGCTATTATCACCTGCCTGTGTCCGACTTGACGGGGCCGAAGCGCCTGAAGGAAATTGCTTTTGCCAGGCAGGTCGCCATGTATTTGATTCGTGAACTCTTAGGCACTTCTCTTCCTGCGATTGGCAATGAGTTCGGTAAACGCGACCATACTACCGTTATCTATGCGGTTCGCGTCATTACTGACAAGATGAAATCCGACAATGACACGCAGCGTGATATTGACAATTTGAAGAGAAAATTAGATAATTGATTCAACAATTTTTCAAGTGAGTTTTTAGATTTTTCCACTGGCGCATTTGTTAAAAATCCTTCTGAAAATCAGACGTCTGTAAAAATTTTCAACTTTTGAACAGGTCCTATAACTATTACTATTTATTATTATATAATATATAAAAGCGACGCATTCGCAAAGAAAGGTAAATATGATAAAATTCACCATCAACAAAAACGCATTTCTAGCCGCGATGCGTATTGCTAAACAAGCAATCAGCTCCAAGATTGCAATCCCTGTTTTATCCAAAATGAAAATCATTGTTTCAGAGGATGGCATTCATTTCACAGCTTCTAACGGTCAAATTTCTATTGAGAAACTCTTGCCTGCTGAAGACAAAGAGTCCGGAATGCTCATTGAAGAGGAGGGCGGGATTCTGCTGGAAGCAACTTTCTTTGAGAATGTCATTGCTCAGCTGCCTGAGAATACCTTTGAATTCGAAGAAATCGACGCCAACCAAGTCGTTATTCGCTCCGGCAAAACAGAAATCACCTTGAAAGGCCAGCAAA
This sequence comes from Lactovum odontotermitis, assembly GCF_054658595.1. Lineage (NCBI taxonomy): Bacteria > Bacillati > Bacillota > Bacilli > Lactobacillales > Streptococcaceae > Lactovum > Lactovum odontotermitis. The sequence continues at coordinate 9,920 of NZ_BAAGGQ010000031.1, read as the reverse complement.
TCGAGCTTTACCCAATGATTCTGCCGATTACAACAAAGCCTTTTGCAAAAATCGCAGTCGGTGAACTAAAAGAGCTCTTCAACGAAACCGCTTTTGCCGTGAGCCAGCAAGAATCACGCCCTATCCTGACAGGTGTGCATCTGCAGCTTATTGAACATCAGAAACTTCAGGCCGTTGCGACAGACTCGCATCGTATGAGCCAGCGCCGCATCCGCCTTGAGTCCTTCGGCGAAGATTTCCAGGTGGTAGTCCCAAACAAGACCGTTGCCGGGTTTAAGACAGTTTTCTCCGACGACGAAGACAACGTTTCAGTTTTCCTGAATGCCACGCAGATTCTCTTCAAAAATGCGACCGTGAACTTCTATTCCCGCCTAGTTGAAGGCAATTATCCCGATACAGACCGTTTGATTCCGGAGGAAAATCTCTACACCTTGTGTCTGACGCTCGATGTGGCCGACACACTGCATGCCATGAACCGCGCGAAGCTTCTGACAACAAGCGTCCAGGGCGGAACTGTGAAATTCTCTGTGAAGGAAGACCAGCTCATCCTCACCGTGAACAGCCCGGAAGTCGGCTCCTCCTTTGAAGAACTGACAATCCTTGAAAAAACGGGTCAAGACCTGGAAATCAGCTTTAACCCGCAGTTCCTGATTGATGCGCTGCGCGTACTGAAAGAGCCGCAGTTCAAGATTTTCTTCATCTCGAACGTCCGGCCGTTCACACTTGTGCCGAAAGAGGATGGGGAAAACTTTATTCAACTGATTACACCGGTACGTACGAATTAGTAAGATGTGAAACACGCCCGTTATGAAGCGTAAAGAGTTGCGACTCGACTAGGCGCTTTAGCACCGTAGCGAGAGTCGACAGCAGCCCCGTAGGGGCTGATAGGAAATCGCGGTTCTGCCCGCAGGGCAGGTTCCGATTTATCCCACAGTAGTGGGGAAAGCAATCTGTAAGCGGCTGAAGCCGCAACAGCCTGCTTTTCTAATCTTTTAGCTTCAGGCGTGTTGAACTCAGTTAAAATGTTATAATTAACTCAACGAAAGTTGAGTTTTCTATTTATGAAAATAATTTACACAGAAATTACATCGGATTTGACAAAAATTCTGACTGAAAAGCTGGAAGGCCTGCGCGGCGAAGACAAGCGGATTTTTTACATTGTTCCCAGCTCCCTGTCTTTCGAAAAAGAGCGGGAAATTTTGGAGCAGAGAAAATTGTTAGAGAGTCTGTCTCAAAATGACGAGACAGCGATTTTTGATGTCCTGGTGACGCGTTTCAAACAGCTGCCGTATTATTTCCAGGATAGAGCAAACTTTGCTAAGAAGACCGAATTATCGCCAATTGGAGAGGCCATGCTCTTGCGCAAGATTCTGCGCGGCTTCGCAGACGGTGAACTCCTATACTTCGATAAAATGCGTGATTCTCAGAGCTTTATCGAAAAGCTGGTTCAGCTTCATTCGGAAATGAAAACCGCAAATTTATCCGCTGAAGACCTGATTACAGGAAGTTTAGGCGATTATGAGAAAAATCAGGACCTGGCAAAAATTATGCAGGCTTTTGAAAATGCGCTCGCTGAAAAATTTGTCGCTGAAGACGGCTATAGTCTTTTTATCAATGAGCTGATTTCAGGAAAATATACGGATAAAATTGCCTCTTCAATCTTTATCATTGCTGGTTTTACACGATTTTCTGCCCAGGAACAAATGCTGATTAATGCGCTGGATAAAAACGGTGAAGTGCTGATTGGCACCTACGCAAGTCCGCAGGCAGTCAAACAACATGAAAATGTGCTGGGCGTCTATTCAGATTCTGTTCATACCATTGACAGCCTTGATGCAACGGAGATTAGGGAAGAAGAAACTCCAGCTGTCAACGAAGTTTACACTAAGTTGACAAAGATTTGGGAGAAAGAAAATGACTTTCTATTTGATGAACCAGTTACAGCAGTTCCTGAAAACACCGAAAACATTGAAATCTGGGAGGCTGAGAATGTTAATGCCGAAGTTGAAATGGTCGCTAAACAGATTCGGCAGAAGATTGTAGAAGAAAATCAGCTTTACAAGAACTTTACAGTTCTTGTTGGAAATTCTGGAAAATACGAGTTGCCTGTCAAGCAGATTTTCCAGCTTTACGACATTCCTTATTTCTATTCTCAGCAGGAGTTAATGCGGAATCACCCGCTAATTGTGCTTCTTGAGTCTTTACAAGCCATCCGGAAAAATAATTATCAGGCGATTGATGTTGTGAATCTCTTAAGAACGCATCTTTACAGTACTATCAATGTAAGTTTACACTATCTTGACAGCTTTGAATATTACCTGAAAAAATTCAAAATTCGCGGAAAAACGAAATTTTCACGTACTTTTGATGCGGTGAATTATCCTGAAAATCCGACAGGTTACGAACATTCCTATTTTGACAAAGCCGCACAAATTGAAAAAATTCGTGAGCTTCTCATTTCAGGTAATTCTCCATTGAACAAGTTTTTGAGCATTCAGAAATCAAGTGCTGAAAATATTCTCTCAGGATTTCTGAATTTCCTGCAAACTGGAAATATTCCTGAAAATTTCCAGAAACTCTATGATAAGACAGACGATGAAAATATCAAAGACAAACATCAGCAAGTCTGGAAATTGTTTCAGAAAACTCTTGCAGAATTTCAGGAGATATTTTCAGGCGAGAAAATTACGCTGGACGAATTTTTTGATATTCTCGTTTCGGGCGTGAAGACTGCGGCTTATCGTCAAGTGCCTGCAACTGTAGATTGTGTAAAAGTCCGTGATTACGAACTCGTTCAGCCGCGTGAAAATGACTATGTTTTTACAATCGGCCTGACAAATTCCAACTTTCCGCATGTCAAAAAGAATACAACTTTACTGACTGAAACTGACCGTGCCCTAATCAATGAAAACGGACAGGGCGAGAAATTCATTGAAGCACTGGAATCAACCAATCTGACGAAATCCAGCTTTACAATTTTGTCACTTTTGAACGCTGCCACAAAAAAAATTGTGCTGTCAAGCCCGCAGATTTTTGACAATCTGCAGGAGAATGAAACAGCACCGCTTCTTCAGCTTCTTGAGTCCTATCATGTGCCTGTAAAGAAAGTTTACAGTGCAAATATTCACGAGGGGCTGATTCATATCGGAACAGTGAAATCTACAATTCGGTCAATTTTGTCTTTAGATTTAACTGAACAAAGTTCAGATAATTTCTGGCTGAAAATAAAGAATTACCTCATTGAAAAAGACCCGCAGTTCGCCAGCTTTACACAACTTGACAACCACGATATTGAATCTGCAGGACTTTCCGAAGAAGTGTCAAGTAAAGTTTACAGTAAGTTGACAGCCTCTTCTTCTTCATTTGAAGAATTTTATAATTGTGAATATAAGTACTTTTTAGACAGGACGCTTGGTTTACAAGAACTTGAAGAGGTGACGCTGGAGTCAAGTACGATTGGTAACTATTTCCACAGAATTTTTCAGCTTCTGCTGCAAGACGGCTCCAGCGCAATCATGGATTCCTCACGTTTTGATGCCGCATTTTCCACATCAAAAGCAGCCGTGGATTCGGAGTATCAAAAAGTCTTTGAGCGGGATTTCCTGTCAAGATTTACACATTCAAATCTTGCAGAAATTCTAGACCAGTCAAAAATCATGATTCAGAAGTCAATTCAAGTGTTTGAAGTTGAAAAAAATCAGACAGAGCTGAGTTTTTCAGAGATTCAAGGGCTTAATATTAAAGGAAAAATTGACCGTGTGGACCATTTGGCAAATCTGCTCGGCGCAATTGACTACAAGTCAAGCCGGCATAACTTCAATTTGACATCTGTCTTAAACAAGACGAGTTTGCAGCTCCTGACCTATCTGGCTGCACTTTCAGAGAATGCCAATGTCTGGGGCGCCCTTTATCTACATCTGCAAAATCCTACTTTGAATTTGTCAACAATTGGACATTTGTCCGAAATTGACGGAAAACTTTTAGAACAAATGAAGTACAATGGTCTCGTAAATTCAGACACCGTGCCTAATCTTGACAGTCTTGACGGTTTTGTTCAGTTGACAGAGGCACGCTGGAACAGCTCCGGTAATCAATTCTCCGACTCGGACATTCACACGCTCATTGCCTATGCCATGAGACAGTACACCGACGGCATTTCACGTCTCAAGTCGCGTCAACTTGCTGTCAACCCGATTTACACGGATAAAGACGACAAATACAACGTCACAGGCTGCCGCTACTGTCCATTTAAGTCAATCTGCCGCTTTGAGGCAACCCGGCATACAGGACGCAGAATCAATGTTTATCCGGACGGCAGTCCGATTCAGCTAAATCAGAAATATGAGTGGGAAAGGGTACTGGAAGAAATGCGAAAGGAGAGTCAGAATGGCTGAGAAAATAAAACTGAAATTGACAAATTCCCAGCAGCTGGCCATTAATTACTCTGAGCCTAAAAATGTCCTTGTTTCTGCAAGTGCCGGTTCAGGTAAAACTTTTGTCATGACCAATCGAATCATTGAGAAAATTCGAAAAGGCCTGCCGCTCTCTTCACTGTTCATTTCCACATTTACAGTTAAAGCCGCGGCTGAATTGAAAAACCGGATTGAATCTGCAATCAAAAAAGAGCTGCGTAATGAAGAAAATTCAATCGCTGTAAAGCAGCTTTACAGTCAAGCTTTACAGGACTTACCATTGACAACCATCGGTACAACAGACGCTTTCGCGAATCAGTTTGTCAAGGAGTTTTACAGCATTGTCAAGCTAGACCCGAATTTCCGCATCTTGACGGACTCAGCTGAGCAGGATTTAATCAAAAGTCAGATTTTTGATGATTTGGTTGAAGAATACTTGTCCGCAGAAAATCCTCAAAGATTCGAAAAACTTGCCAAGAATTTCTCAAATGACCGTAACATCAGCAAGTTCAAAAATGTGGTTTACAAGGTTTACAACTATTGTCAATCTACAGAAAATGTGGAGAAATGGCTGAACGAGAACTTCTTGTTTGCATCCTACATATACAGGCATTTTAGTGACTTATCAGAAGATTTTCTCGGCATCAATCAGGCGAGAACTGATTTTGAAAACTTGACAGAGTTCTTTAAATCTACAGTTGACGCGGAATTAAACGGAAAACCTGTTTTTACAGCGAAAACTGCAGAAAAGATTCGGCTCTGGATTGAAACTTCAGTTTATCTGTTCGAAGCGCTTGACCGCCAGGATTTTTCCAACTTTTCCGAGCTCATTGACGGGCTCAAGGAAAATGCCAAGTTGACAGGCGCAAATTTCACGAGTAAAGCGGCGAAAGAGCTTGGTGTTCCAGAGCGCTTTTACAAGGCAATGGGCGGGGGACCCGAGAAAATTCAAGGTTCCATCCCGCTTCTTCTCGAAAAAACGCGCTTTGCTGAGCTGGTGGAAAGCTATCATGACCAGGCAGAGTCCATGCTTGCGGACTTGCGTGATTTCGTACTGGAGTTTTCCAGCCGTTACATGGCGAAAAAGCGTGAGCTCGCGGCCTTCGAGTTCTCAGACATTCTCCATTTTGCGCTCGAAATCCTCGAATCCAGTGAACATCCGGAAATTCGTCAGACTTATCAGGAAAAATTCTCTGAAATCATGATTGACGAGTACCAGGACACCAACCAGGCTCAAGAAAAGCTCTACCAGCTGCTCTCGAATGGTCACAACATGTTCATGGTCGGCGACATCAAACAGTCAATTTACGGCTTCCGTCAGGCGGACCCAAGCCTTTTCCAGCACAAATATGACAGTTTTCCACAGGATGAGTCCGATGAAAACAATCGACTTCTTCTGCTCCAGGAAAATTTCCGCTCCCGCGAGGAAGTTCTCGACTTCACCAACGACGTTTTTGTAAAATTAATGCCAAGCTATGGCACGTCCGAAAAACTGGTATTTCCGCACCGTGAAGGTGATTTACTGCAAAAATACACAGACGAGTACAAATTGCCTGACTTCGTATCCCCAGCGGCAGAACTGCTGCTTTACAGCTCAGACGGACAAGTTGACAGGAGTGAAAATGACGCCAGTGACAGTGAAAATGCTGAAATCTCAAACGGCGAAATCGAGCTGGCGGCCGGCAGAATCATTGACTTAATCAACAATGGCGTTGACCCGAGTAACATTGCCCTGCTTGTCCGTACGAAATCAAACAATGAAAAAATCAAGCAAGTTTTCGAGTCTCATGCAATCCCAGTTGTGCTGGATGATGTTCCGGAAAACTATCTGAAATCAATTGAAATTCAGGTGATGCTGGATGTGCTCAGAGCTGTCAACAATCCGCTGTTTGACATTTCTCTGGTTGCGACATTACACTCTCCTTTATTCGGCTTTACAGAGGATGAGTTGGCCAGAATCAGCCTTCAAAAGGGAGAGAACTTCTGGGAAAAATCCCATTCTGAGACTTTACAGCTTGATAGTAAACTTTACAGTAAGTTGACAGCATTTGAAAAAACATTCCAGAAATGGCGGAAAATGGCAGCTGCTTCTGCCGTTCACGAACTCCTGAATCAGATTTACCTTGACAGCCTTTACGTCGAATATGTATCAGCCCTGCCGAACGGAGAACAGCGTCAAGCCAATTTACAGGCACTTGTCTCGCGTGCTTTGTCTTATGAGAGTAACGGTTATAAAGGACTTGTCAAGTTCATTGACATGATTGACAACTACTTGCAGCAGGAAAATGATTTAGTGGATGTGAATAATCGCCTCCCGCAGAATGCCGTGCGCGTTCAGACAATTCACAAATCCAAAGGACTGGAATTTGACTACGTGTTCATTATGAATTTCCAGATGAAATTCAGCACGCTTGATTTCAAAAGTGACATTCTGCTGGACAAAGAACTCGGAGCCGGCATCAAATTTACAGCAGATTTAGTACAAGATGGAAAGATTCGTTCAGAATTTCCGCATGCCCTAGTAAAAATGGAAACAATCCCATATCTTGTCAACAAGAAAAAGCAGACCCGGCAAATCATTGAAGAGGAGATGCGTATGCTTTACGTCGCCTTTACACGTGCGAAGAAAAAACTTTACATGGTCGGTAAAGTGAACAAGGAAGAAGAGGTAGAAAATCCGCCCGCATTGAATCTTGAGAAACTTCCCGCAAAAGGTTATTTGACCTGGATTTTGAGTCTCTTAGACTTTTTAACCAAGCAAAGAAAATCACTGATTTTTGAAGGTGTAAACTCAACTGTAAAGGTTGACAAACTCCGTCCGGATATTCTGTCAGCTTTACACGAAGCACAATCCAGCTGGGAAGAAACATTAGAAGTTGGCCAAGCTTTTGTCAAGGCCAAAAAAATCATGGAATATGACGCCTACAATATTGATGCAACAAAACTTTCAAGTACTCTGTCTCCAAGTATGCTCGAACGGCAAATTCGGCAATTTGATGAAGAAGCAGTGGCGGAAAAAAACTTTGAATTCAAACTTGACAGACTTGACAGTAAAGTTTACAGCTCTGCAGAAAGAGGTACAGCGGTTCACAGCTTCATGCAGCACATTGACTTTACACAGCCGGACCTGTTTAGTTTACAACGTGAACTAGATGAAATGGATTTGCCGGATGAGCTGAAAGAAGCCATTGACATTCCAAAATTCTTGACGCTGTTTGATACTCCGCTCGGCCAGCTAATGATTGAAAACGCCGATAAACTGAAACTTGAGCAGCCCTTTTCAATGCTGAAAACAATCGAGAAACAAGGGCAAGTCATTGACCAGACAGTCGTCCGCGGTATCATTGACGGCTACCTCAAGCTTGATAATAAAATAATACTGTTTGACTATAAAACTGATTATTTTGCAGTCCCGACTAAAATTGAAGAAATCTGTTCACGCTATGTTGAGCAGCAAGAACTATATGCAGAGGCCCTAAATAAAGCGTATCCAGGACTAATCATCGAGAAATACCTGATATTGCTTGGCGGTCCGGAAAAAGTATTAGTGAGGAAAATATAATGGTTTATGAAGTCGGAAATTTTGTTGAAATGAAAAAACCGCATGCCTGCCGAGTCAAATCCACCGGCAAACATGCGAATCACTGGGAAATCATGCGTGTGGGTGCAGATATTAAGCTGCGCTGTACAAATTGTCAGCGAGAAATTGAGATGAGTCGCTGGGAATTTGATAGAAAGCTGAAAAAAGTGCTGTAAAGTCTGCAGCACCCCAGAATAACCCCCCCCCCCCTCTCGATTGAGGGGCTTATTTTTTTACAAGCTCAAAGTTATTTATTATGGTGCTGAAAGAATTGTTTGTTGCCTTATTAATTAAATTAAGCTGCTCATCAAATGAAATTTTTGAAAACTCTTTTTTATCAAGGTCTTGATCGGGAAATGCACTCGCAAAAATATAAATTCCTACACCATCTGGAAAAATCCAGTATCTATCAACAGTTAAGTAATTTTTACTATCTACAGTGTTATCTTTTGTGGTTGCAGGCCGATAGTTGAAGACATAACCTGTTTTTACAGCAGGTAAAGTTGTATTAGTCTGTAAAACTTTAGCCCAAGATCCTTTGCTTTTATCAACCTGAATTTCAAAATCAGATATCAAATTTCCAGATATAAAAACCGAATTCACATTAAATGATCCGGCATAACTGTCATTGTCTTCGAAACTATACTGTGCCAGGTCATCATTTCCACTGTATATGTCATCTGGTGTGGGTTTTACTTTCAACTCAGGGTAGCTGTACTCGCTGTTGAGACCAAGTGAATCTTTCACATTCAAAATATACCCGTTTCCAAAATCTATGCCGCTGTCTGATAACGTGAAGTGATAATTCTGCGCATTTGTGTAATTTGGTTTTTTATCAAGATAAACATTGCTTCGAAGGATATTTGTTTCAGTGTAGGGTAAGTCGTTTTCCAGGGCGTCTAATTTTTTTTGAGCGTGTTCCATCAAGCTTGAGGCAGTCTGAATAGAGAGGTAGGAAAAAAGACTTGGTGCAACAGCGGCCAGACCAATAACAATAACTCCAACAGTTATCAGGATTCTCATTTTTAAAGGATTACGTGGTGTTATGACCGGGTTTTCAAAAAGTGAATCGTACTCAGCCGAAAAGCTATGTTTCTTTTTTTTCATTAAGCAATACTTCCTTTCTCCATGATCTGCTTCGAAATTTCATTTTCTTCAGCCTGCTCTTGTGTATAGCTCTCATAGTATCCAGTGATTCTATTACTTAAAACATGTAATACTTCTAGAATTGATGTTTGTTCTTCCTTGACTTTAGCTGTGCTGAGTCCACTCTCCTCAATTTCTACATAATCTTTTATTGCGTCAGACAATAAAGGAAGTGCTTTGTATATAAAATCACCAAAGTCTACGATCTCTTTAGGGTTAATCAAGAGGTTCTGAAAAATGACTTTACTTGATACAAGTGCATTGTGGAGAATACTATCCTTTTTCAGTGTGTCAGACTTATAGAAATTATCCTCAATGTCTATAATATCAGCCTTAGCTCCTTTCATTGCTGCCTTAAAAACGTCAAGCTCGCTGTCACTGAGCTTGTGCATCTTCTTAAACTTTTTTACCAAAGCTTTTTGTTCATTTTTCAAACCACGGAGCTTTATGGCTCTCGAACTGGCAACAAATAATGCAACAGCTAAAACCACAAGGAGTAAATAAAAGTAGTACATTTTTTTATTATAGTATTGAAGAGATTATTTGTCAATGGACGTAAGTCTAGCGATAAATTTAATGGAAAAAACGGCAATACTTTTTGTACAAATATTAAGATAACGTCAGACGAATATTTTTGAATTGTCCAAAAAACTTTCGATTTCAGATAAAAAAGCGACATATCTGTAATTTCTATTTCAAAATTTTGAGGGTGTAAATTCGTTAGTATTAAAGGCTGTAGATTTTAAGAAGTCAATGATTATAAGGGGGTACAAAATTACACA
>NZ_BAAGGQ010000030.1:0-12883 GCF_054658595.1 Lactovum odontotermitis | reverse complement strand
TGAGTGATAGTGTTTCGGATAATCTGAGTGATTCAGATTCCGATAGTTTGAGTGATAGTGTTTCAGATAATCTGAGCGACTCAGATTCTGATAGTTTGAGTGACAGCGTTTCAGATAATCTGAGCGACAGTAATTCTGACAGTTTGAGCGACAGTGATTCAGATAATCTGAGCGACTCCGTTTCAGATGACTTGAGTGATAGTGTTTCAGATAGTCAGAGTGATTCTGTTTCGGATGACTTAAGTGATAGTGTTTCAGATAGTCAGAGTGATTCAAATTCGGATAGTTTAAGTGATTCAGATTCCGACAGCTTGAGTGACTCGGATTCAGATAATCTGAGCGATTCTGTTTCGGATGACTTGAGTGACAGTGCTTCGGATAGTTTGAGCGACAGTGTTTCAGATAATCTGAGCGACTCCGTTTCGGATGACTTGAGTGATGGTGTTTCAGATAATCTGAGTGATTCTGTTTCGGATGACTTGAGTGACAGTGTTTCAGATAATCTGAGTGATTCAAATTCGGATAGTTTAAGTGATTCGGATTCCGACAGCTTGAGTGACTCGGATTCAGATAGTCTGAGCGATTCAAACTCAGATTCACTGAGTGACAGCAATTTTGATAGTCAGAGCGACTCTGTTTCGGATGACTTGAGTGACAGTGTTTCGGATAATCTGAGTGACTCCGTTTCGGATGACTTGAGTGATAGTGTTTCAGATAATCTGAGCGACTCAGATTCTGATAGTTTGAGTGATAGTGTTTCGGATAATCTGAGTGATTCTGTTTCAGATGACTTGAGTGATAGTGTTTCGGATAGTCAGAGTGACTCCGTAAGTGACAGTGATTCGGATAGTTTGAGCGACAGTGATTCAGATAATCTGAGCGACTCAGATTCTGATAGTTTGAGTGATAGTGCTTCAGATAATCTGAGTGATTCGGATTCAGATAGCTTGAGTGACTCGGATTCTGATAGTCTGAGCGATTCTGTTTCGGATGACTTGAGTGATAGTGTTTCAGATAATCTGAGTGATTCTGTTTCGGATGACTTGAGTGATAGTGCTTCAGATAGTTTGAGTGACTCAGATTCCGATAGTCAGAGTGACTCTGTTTCGGATGACTCGAGTGACTCGGATTCAGATAGTCTGAGTGATTCTGTTTCGGACAGTTTGAGTGATAGTGTTTCAGATAGTCTGAGTGACTCAGATTCAGATAGTCTGAGTGATAGTGTTTCAGATAATCTGAGTGATTCAGATTCAGATAGCTTGAGTGACAATGCTTCGGATAGTTTGAGCGATTCCGATTCTGACAGTTTGAGTGACTCGGATTCAGATAGTCTGAGTGATTCTGTTTCAGATGACTTGAGTGATAGTGCTTCAGATAGTTTAAGTGATTCGGATTCACTGAGTGACAGTAATTCGGATAGCTTAAGTGACTCTGCTTCAGATTCTCTGAGCGACAGCAATTCCGATAGTCAGAGTGACTCCGTAAGTGACAGTGATTCTGACAGTCTGAGTGACAGTGATTCTGATTCACTGAGTGATAGTGATTCTAACAGTTTGAGTGATAGCGTTTCAGATAATCTGAGCGACTCAGTTTCAGACAGTTTGAGCGATTCCAATTCAGACAGTTTGAGTGACAGTGCTTCGGATAGCTTGAGCGATAGTGATTCAGATAATCTGAGTGACTCAGTTTCCGACAGTTTGAGTGATAGTGTTTCAGATAATCTGAGTGATTCTGTTTCGGACAGTTTGAGTGATAGTGTTTCAGATGGTTTGAGTGATTCAGATTCTGACAGCTTGAGTGACAGTGCTTTGGATAAACTGAGCAATTCGGATTCCGACAGTTTGAGTGACTCCGTTTTGGATAGTCTGAGTGATTCTGTTTCGGATGACTTGAGTGACCGTGTTTCAGATAGTCTGAGTGATAGTGTTTCAGATAATCTGAGTGATTCGGATTCTGACAGTTTGAGTGATAGTGTTTCGGATAATCTGAGTGATTCTGTTTCGGATGACTTGAGTGACAGTGTTTCAGATAATCTGAGCGACTCAGATTCTGATAGTTTGAGTGATAGTGTTTCAGATAGTCTGAGTGATTCAGATTCTGACAGTTTGAGTGATAGCAATTCTGACAGTTTGAGCGACAGTGATTCCGATAGTTTGAGCGACTCAGATTCACTGAGTGACTGCACTTCCGACAGCTTAAGTGATTCAAATTCGGATTCTTTGAGTGACAGTGATTCTGACAGTTTGAGCGACTCTGATTCGGATAGCTTGAGCAATTCTGATTCTGATAGGTTGAGTGACTCGGATTCAGTTAGTCTGAGCGATTCAGATTCTGACAGCCTGAGTGACAGTAATTCAGATAGCTTGAATGATTCAGACTCTGATAGTCTAAGTGATTCCGATTCAGACAGTTTGAGCGATAGTGCTTCTGATAGCTTGAGTGATTCTAATTCTGACAGTTTGAGCGACAGTGATTCGGATAGTCTGAGTGATTCCAATTCAGACAGTTTGAGTGACAGCGGTTCTGATAGCTTGAGTGATTCAGACTCTGATAGTCTGAGTGACAGTAATTCTGATAGTTTAAGTGACAGTGACTCCGACAGCTTAAGCGATAGCGACTCCGACAGTCTGAGTGATTCTGATTCCGACAGTTTGAGCGATAGCGATTCTGGTAGCCTGAGTGACTCAGATTCAGATAGTTTGAGTGATTCGGACTCCGATAGTCTAAGCGATAGTGATTTGGATAGCCTGAGCGACTCCGATTCGGATAGCTTGAGCGACAGCGACTCTGACAGCCTGAGTGATTTCGATTCTGATAGTTTAAGCGACTCCGACTTCGACAGTTTAGGTGACGGTGGTATACTGGGTTCTGAGGTTGACGATGTGAGTGTTGATGCAGATTCAGATATTGACGGTGATGGAATTCTTAATGCAGCAGATTCAGATATTGACGGTGATGGAATTCTTAATGCGGCAGATTCAGATATTGACGGCGATGGAATTCTTAATGCGGCAGATTCTGATATTGATGGTGATGGAATTCTTAATGCTGTTGACCCGGATGTTGACGGCGACGGAATTCTTAATGCGGCAGATTCTGATATTGATTCGGATGGGGTCTTGAATAAGTCTGATTCGACACCTTATGGTGTGGGTGGAGGACAGACAGAGCCGATGCAGGCTCCTCATCAGTCATCGTTGCCGAATACTGGCGAGCGGGATTCTGGTTCCGCTCAATTATCAGGAGGGGCGGCGTTTGGTTTAGGAATTGGCTTGGCTGCGTTTGTGAGGAAGAGAAAAAGGCGCAAAAAAGTTGAGGATTAAGCGGTTTTAAGTAGAGGAGTTTGTTCATCCTCTACTTTTTGTAAAAATAGTATGATTTGCGGTGAAAAATGGAAATGTTGTAGTATAATTGTGTAAAGAGGATAAATGTTTCATAATATTTTAAATTCAATTTGGTCCTGGTTTTCTCATCATTCACATCCTTTGACGTCTATTCGTTTGGTTCTGTTTTTGCTTTTTATTGTGCTGCTTACGGCTGCTTGGCTGCGAGCGAGGAGAAGAAGTAAAAAAAGAACAGATGACGAAGAAATGTCGATAATTGTTGAAAAGTATAGTAAGAATGAGGCTGGAAAATTTCCTTGGGAGGAAGATGCAGATGATGACCCGAAGAGGCTCAAGGAAGATGCTAAGCCGATTAGTTTAGATTCGATTCCGCAGCGTGGACGTTGGAGGACTTAGATGACTTTTTGGATAACTCATGTTGCTGAAAATGCTCTTGGCAGTGAAACTCAGAGTGGTATCATTGCAAATCATGCTGCTGCGGAGGCGGCTGGGAAAATTGGTTTTAAAAGTCTTAGTTATCCTAGACTTTCTAGAATGGATGTCCAGAAAATGGATTATGGCGAGCGGCAGAATTGGATTGAGGCGATATTTGCGGGGATTCGGCAGGGAGACCTTGTGGTTGTGCAGTATCCTTTTTGGATTGGGAATGTCAATTTTGAGATGCAGATGATTGAAGCTCTGAAGAAAGTTCCAAAGTTAAAAATTGTTGCTCTGGTCTGGGATATTTTGTCTTGGGTGCAGGATGACCGGGAACGGGATTATACAAGGGATATGTCACTTTCTATGCTTAATTCTTTTGATTTGGTCATTTGCGCAAATGAGAAAATGGCGGGACGTCTGCGGACTGAAGGCGGAGTGAAAAGTCCGCTGTTGGCCTGGCAGCTTTCAGATTTTCTTTTTGATGGTGCGCTGCAGGAAAAGACGTTCAAGAAGCAGCTTTATTATGTTTCAACGGTAATTAATCCTACGATGCTGGAGGATTATCAGGCGAAAACGCCTATTTACATGATTGGTCCTGATTATCAGGTGACTTCTCATGAAAACAATATTCATCTGCTGGGCAAAATGAGAAATGCGGATATTCCGCAGATGTTTGACGGCGGTTTCGGCATGATTGAATACAGCAGGGGAGGGCATTATGCCGGAATGCAGCGCTACGGTGAATACAACAATCCCATGAAGCTCTCGCTTTACCTGGCTTCGGGCCTGCCGCCTCTGGTGACGTCCCGCTCAGCTCATGCGGATTGGATTCGTGAGCGAAATGTCGGCCTTGTGCTTGATAATCTCAATGAAATTGATGAAGTTTTAGAGAAAATGACAGCAGCAGATTATCAGCAAATGCTGGAAAATTTAAAACCCTGGCAAAAAGCAGTTTCTACAGGATTTTTTGTCAAGCGTGCCTGTCTTGAAGCAGTTCAGTTTCTTCAGCTTGGCTTCTCAGAAGCATTGGTAAAGGACAAATAAGTTGAAAATGTCGAGTATTCGTGCGAATGCGGTTAATGGAAAGGTAAAAATGAAATGACTTATTGGATTACCAGAATATCCAGTGAAAATGATGCGATTAATCAAGGAATTGACTATGTCATCAATCAAAATATTGCTCTGTCTGCTGAGGAAATTGATTTTAGTGTGATTGATTACATTAGTTTTCCAAATCTGACAAACCAGCCGGCCCGTCGCGAAAAAATTATTTCAGCTTTAACATCTGTTGTACAAGAAAACGATTTAGTCGTGATTCAATTTCCGCTGTGGACTCAGCTGAACTTTCAGGAAGAATTCATCAATCAGCTCAGGAGAAAGCCGAATGTGAAATTGGTTGCGCTTGTACATGATGTGACGCCCTGGATGTATGCTCAGGATTATGAGCCGTTAAAGGATTTCTTTCTTTCACAGCTTAGAAAGTTTGATTTATTGCTTACGGCAAACGAGAAAATGTCCAAAAGACTGGAAGAAGATAAAGTGACTGTCCCGTCTTTTCCCATGCAGCTTTGGGATTTTCGTTACCAGGGGCCGCTAAAAGAGAAAACGTTTAAAAAGCAGCTCAATTTCCTGATTCACCGCGGATTGAAAGAAATAGATTATCGAGCAGCCGCACCTTTGAAAATTTACAGCCAAAATAAAGAAAATGACAAATTCAAATTTTTAGGAAGTGTTGAATTTCAGACGATAAAAAACTCAAACGAATTGCCGTCTCTTCTAGAAGGCGGATTCGGCCTTGTCAATGCTCAAAATTTTAAGGATTTCACAAACTATGATTACAATGATTACTATGGCTATGTGAACTCAAAGCGACTTTCACTTTATCTGGCCGCTGGTCTGCCGGTCATCGTCCCGTCTAATTCCCCGCAGGCAGAATTGGTGCGAAGCCGGAAATTGGGGCTTGTTTTGGACAATCTCAACGAAATTGACCATTTGCTGTTAAACTTGACGGAACAGGATTATTCTGCAATGCTGGAAGCTGTAAAACCGTGGCAGGAAGCTGTTTCTACAGGATTTTTTACGAAACGCGCCTTGTTGAATGCGATTCGAATTCTTGAGCTTGGTTTCTATGATTTAGTTTTTGAGGCGGATGAAAAATGACAAACTGGATAAGTAATCCCCAATTCAGCAAGTTTGGACAAGAAATTCCCAGCCTTACAGAAATGAAGAAAACAGTTGCGGCTGCTCAGGAGTTGGGATTTCAGCCCTTAACTTATGACTTTTCTGTACTGAGTGACTTATGTGAGCAAGGTGATTTAGGCAGTGATGCAGCGCTCATCAGTCTTCCTCTGTTTTTTGAGTCTTATTTTGCAGTTCTGCAGCCGCAGGACGTTCTCGTTGTTCAGCTGCCGCTCGGCTTTTCATTTGAAAATCCGGAGTTAGAGCTTCGATTTCTTGAAGAATTAAAACGCAGAGAAATCCGTTTAGTAGGCTTGATGCCGAGATTTGCGAATGATTTTGATTTGGCGAATCCCAATCATCAGGACTTTGTGCTCAATGTTTTATCTTATTTTGAAGCGCTTATCACAGCAAGCCCTGAGCTGATTAAGCTGACAGAAGCCTCTTTCCCTGAACTTGCACTGATTAAGCTGGAGTTCCTGGATTTTTTGGCGTCAAATATTGCCTCAAGACAAAAAAATCTAAAGCGAATTTTTTCGCTCGGAGAACAGGCAGAACTATCAGAGTTTGGGCTGCCCGCGGAAATTATTGACTTGGCTGAGCTAGAAAAAAAAGACTTCATCGGCATCGGACGCGGCTTTGCTTGGCTCGGCTCATCTGAAAACGCCCATTTTGACTTAAATTTATATCGTTTTTCCTTTTATTTGGCAACTGGTCAG
This sequence comes from Lactovum odontotermitis, assembly GCF_054658595.1. Lineage (NCBI taxonomy): Bacteria > Bacillati > Bacillota > Bacilli > Lactobacillales > Streptococcaceae > Lactovum > Lactovum odontotermitis. The sequence continues at coordinate 6,222 of NZ_BAAGGQ010000030.1, read as the reverse complement.
GTGATTCTAGTCTCTGAAAAGTCTGAGTTTGCTTCTTTTATTGAAGAAGAAGGCATCGGGCTCATTGTCAGGACTGAAGAAGAGGCGGACACTGCACTTCAGATGCCTGAAGAAGACTATCAGCGCTATCTTCAGCGGGTTTGTCTTTATCAGACGGCTTTGAAAAACGGTCTTTCTACAAAACAGGCGCTTATTAAAGTGTTGCAGTTTTTGCATATGGGTAGCCTTGAATCGGCTGGAAATGCTGAGGAAAGTTCACGGCTGGCAGATTTTAAGAATTGGCTGCACTCAAAAATTTTCTACTGTTGCTCTGCCGCTGAATATGAAAAGTTCGGCATTTGGCGCTTTGAGGCCGATGGAAAGCTGTCTGGGCTTGGGGCTGACGCCGGAAAGAATTGGCGTATCCATCATCGAAAATTAGAAATCTTAGACAGAAACGGTAGTATTGTAAGCTTTTTCTGGATTCCTTCCAAAAAGGACAGCCAAACAGAAATGATGGGATTTCGCCAGTCAGAATCAGAAAACGAAGCTTCGCAGATTTTGCTTATTCCGTCGAGCTTGAAAGAGATAGAAGCGCTAGAGCTTGATTCAGATTCAGACTTGGGGAATCTGACGAGTTTCATGACAGCAGGCTCAGAGCCCTATGAGAAACTAAAAGCTCTAACAGAGCAAAATAAAGTAATTGACGGAAGTTTCCAGCACCAATATTTTGTGGTTCCTGCAAAAGATTTAGCTTTAGGACTTCCGATAGAATCCGGAATTTCTTATCAGCTAGAACCGCCGGCAGACAAGGAGACTTATCTGTCAAAGAAACTGATTGTCTGCTTCTCTGTGCCGGAAAGAACAGAAGAAGTGAACGCCAGAACGCGTTTAACGAGTAATGAGCGCACGCGCCCACTGGCCAGTTTGATTGCCAAGAATACCTTCATTCTTCGTCCGGTTGAGCTGCCGGCCTGGGAAAATAATGAAAATGATGAAAAGCATGAAACAGCCTTGCAGAAAATGATTTTGAAAGTTGCAGGAAAATATGAAATCCCTAAAGAAAACATTATTCTATACGGCTATGGCAGCTCTGGAATTTCAACAATGATTCATGCCCTACAGGGAGAATATCCTGCCCTTGTTTTTGAGCCTGAGACCTCCAGAAAACAAATTTTACCAGGTGAAAAAGATACACAGTTCAGCTTCAATCGTTCACTGGAAAAATCACAGCAGGCGCTGAGAAAATTACTTGAGCAAACAAAAATTCAAGCCGCCGGCATTCAAATTATTTTTTCGAAACATTCGCAGGCACTCGAAAAAATGCAGCCGAATCAGACATCGTGTACAATTTATGAAGCTGAACTTGATGAATCAGAGCAGCAGCTTAGCCCAATCGAATTGACCTTGCTCAACAACTGGCTTTATGCTGCAGATATTGAAACACTAGACGAAAAGAAAGCTGAATTCCTGCGCAAGCAATATTCACTGGACAAGGAGGCTGAAAATGTCTGATTTGAAAGAATTTTTGACTTCTGAAAATTTTTACCTCTCAACGATTTCAAGAAACGACGCCGCAGCCTATGAAAAAAAAGCTCTCCTTCAGTTTGAAGAAAACGGAGAAATCACAGGAATCGGCAACAGCTCCAAGTTTTGGGAAATCCAAGAAAACGAACTTGTTTTTCTAAACCAGGAAAAGCAGGAAAATGACCGATTTACAATTTCAGAAAATTTCGAAGAAGAAATTTCAGGAAAATCTGAGAAGACAAACTCCGTTTTGCTCCCGACAAAAAGTACAAAAATCGAAAGCCTGAAAGTTGAAAGCAGTCATGACAGACAGTCGATGTTAAGCTTTGTAAACATGGCCTCCCCAGAATATCAGCAATTGCAGGAATTTGCCGCCAATGATAAAACACTTGACGGTTATGCTGAAGGAAATTATTTCCTCGTCCCCCGCAAACTGCTGAATCTCGGCTTTTCACGAGACTCGGATTTAGAAATTGATTATATGCTTGAGAAGCCTCTGAAACCTGATTCTAAAGCCCCCAAAAACTTGGTCATCGAATTTCATTGGCTGGAGCATCAAGACGTTTCCGCCTATGTAAGAATGTACGGGACCAGCAAACGGCCGCGCAATTTTCGTGCCAGCCTGGCACCGAATACCTATGTCCTGCGAATTGCAGACAGCAATCTTATCTCCGGCTCCTATTTCTTCAATACAGAAAATTTCCCCGATTACGAAGAAAACTTGCAGAAATTCATCCAAAAAATTGCGGCAGAAGAAGAAATCCCTCTCGAAAACATTATCTGTTACGGATTTTCACGAGGCGGTACAGCCGCACTCTATCATGCCGCATTAGGCGGATATGCCTCGGTTGCAATAGACCCAGTCGTAGACCGCAGTCCTTGGCTGCTCAACGGCCGGGACCTACACCTCATCTTTGATTTTCTGCCGGTATCATTTCTGGACAAACTGTCAACCGTATTAGTGCAGACAAAGTCAGATTCTAGACAACTGCAAGTCATCTGTGCAGAAGAAAGCGAAGCCGTTTATCCGGAAATCCTAAAACTGGATTTGAGCAAAATTACACTCAAGAATCTCAAAATAAAACTAAACAAAGGAAATCCAATCGGAAACCACGGACAACTCTTTTCAAAAACCTTCCCCCTGCAACTTTCAACACTTAATCATTTCTTGTACAAATTACCAGATTAGAGGTGCTTATGAAATTCATAGAACTCAACAGCGAAAACTTCACAGAAACCCAGAAACTGCAGCTGGCCGACTATCTCCAGACACAGCCGGCAGCAGACAGACTCATTTTAGACTGCCGGAGCGTTTCGGACAATGAGCTGAAGAGACTTGTAGACACAGTGAGAACACGTTATATCGTTTACGCATTTGCCAGTGAGCCTCAAGCAGAACTCCTTTCAAAATACGGACACTTTGAGCTGACGAAAATCTGGGATTCGGCAGATTTCATCCATCAGCTGGAATTCATGTTCGATGACCATGATTACGCTCAAGGCTTTACCGGCCCAGACGAAGGAACAAAATTCTCAAAAGACTTGATGACAAAAGCAGACTACGTCGAACGCCGCGGACGCTATGAAATTGAGCTAGCCGGCGACTTCTCCGAAAACGAAGAAACATTGATTTTCAGCTATGAAAACGGCAGAAGCTGGACAGGAGGAACCTGGCCCTTCCGCCGCATCCATAAAACCGGAAAATATCTCCTGACAATAGAAGCCGAAACAAGCGGAACACTAAAAATGATTCAGCGAATCAGCTCACTTGATAAAAGCGGAAAACTGCTGAAACAAGACGACCTCCACCCTGGAGACAATATTTTTGAGCGCACCAGAGAAACAGCCAGCCTCTTTGTTCAAGTTTTTCTCTCCGGAAAAGGCAGCCTAAAACTGGGAAAAACCTGGTTTTACAAGTATAAATACGGATTAGGCCACTTTGCCTTAGGAGATAGAAGAGACAATACAAAAGCCGGCGAGCCGGTTTATTCCTTTTATATTCCGGGAAAGCTTCCCAGAAAACTCTTAGTCGGCTTCTCAGGCGCACTCAACGAAATTCCCCATTATGAACGACAGACAATGGCGCGAGCTGGATTTCCGACCCTCCTTTTCATGGACATGCGAGCACGCGGCGGCAGCATGATGCTGGGAAAAAAGATGGATCCGGACTATGAAACACTCGTTGAAAAAATCATTGACGAAAAACTACACGAACTAGGACTGACCCGGCATGACCTGATTTTTATCGGCTGGTCAATGGGTTCCTATCCGGCCTTGTATTACGGAATAAAAATGGAAGCAGGAGACATTATTCCCTGTAAACCAGTAGTTCATCTTGGCAGCGTGACCTCAAACATCAGCCTGATATACCGGACAGATGCCATGTTTCTCACAGCACGCAGCCATTTAACCGGGCGGACAGAAAAAGAAGATGACAGTTGGCTGAACGCTGTCTTGCCGAATCTCGTAGAAAAGCAGAATCTTGAAAGAACGAAAATACACGCCTTCATCATGGAAAATGACGAGCTGGACAAGTCCAGAGACTTCTTTGAAAGCTTAGCGCCGAAGCTTCGTCAGCTTGAGGTAGAAACGCACAAAGGATTTCATGCCGGAGGTTTACCACAAATGAGTCGATTCATCATAAAAACACTGAAAAATATAAAAGCAGAGCTAGAGGAGGAAGATATAGAAAAATGATTACAATTATCGGAGACATCGGAATTTTTAATAATAACCCAGTACTAATCGGCATAAAAACACTTTTTGACCAGAAAAGTCAGCTTGAAACCCGGATTCTTACGCCGAGTATTATCTACGACCGCAATACAATCGCCAAGGTCAACAATTTTCGCCAAGTCAGCGTCTGGTCGATTTACGACTATTTTACCGGCCGAATGAATGCCCCAGAAAGACCGTTTAAGCCGGAGGATTACCAGATTCCTGAGGGTTACCAGCCGGAAATTGCGCCAGTTGTCAAAAAGTTTCATCGTGAAGACGGAGCAAGGATTGAACTTGAAACAAAGTATTCCGGAAATATCTCGGTGGTTAATTTCTACAATGCAGATGGAAAATTGAGTCAAAGAATTTCCTATGACGACGGCGGTTACATGTCAAGTATTGAAATCCCGACAAATGAAAATGGACAAGATAAAAATCAGACACTTTTCTCTCCAGATGGAAATAAGATTTTTGAATTAGAAATCGTAGCTTACCGGATTTCAAAAATTCATTACTTGCCGGAAGATTTGTTTTTCGAGAGCTTGGATGACTTCTACAGCTGGGCTTTTGTTCGCCTAGTTTCAGAAAAACTGCCGGAAGATAAAATTTTTGTGGCCCAGGAAAACTTCAGAAAATCTCTGCTATATACAACATTTAATCCTGACGGCGTTTATCTGATTGCCGACAGCCTGATTTCCGGAGCAGAAGACAGTGATATTTTTCTCGACCATTATGAAAAAGTCGTTTTCAATGTTAAAAGCGACCGGGAAGCCGTAGCTGAGAAATTTGAAGGAAAAACAGACGCACCGCTTGTCTGGAACAATTTTTCGGCACCGGATGAGCTGACTCGTGATTTCAGCTCTGCTCCGCAAATTTATTTCTACATCGGCCGAGAAAGTGACGGCGTCAAATTTGAAGCTCTGACGAATATATTTACTGACCTGTTGAATTCCATGCCTGAGCTGAAACTCGTGCTTCACTTTGTTCATCCTTATGACCCGCCGAAGATTGTGGAGCAGCTGGATGAAAATCTCAAAGAGCGCGTCAGCGCCATCATCCGCCCATTCCCGCGCAGAATGCTGGAAGAAACAGCGAAGACAGATATGTATGTTTACATCTCCATTCCAGAAGCCGTTCCCCCGCTTTCTCTCAATTATGCGATTGCAGGGCAGATTCCCATTCTCACTCTTTTAGGACAGCCGGCGATTGACACCTTTGTCAATACCGATAATGGACGCCTTGTGAGTTATGAACAACTCTCAACCGTCATCAAACGCGCCTTTTCCTTGCCGGAAGGCTACTTTGAGCTTGCAAATGACCTGGTGCGCGTCAGAGAATATTTTTCGCCGGCAGCGACACTTGAGCGCTGGACGAAAATTTTAGAAGAACATGAAAACAAACTATGATAACGAAACACTATCGAATAAAGATTGACCTACAAACACCTATCCGCCTGCTGGACGGCGCGCGTGTCCGAGTTGACAAAAATGAAGGCATTCTCTACCAGCACGGACTTGTCAAGGATAATTTTGCCATTCTGGAATTAGACAACCAGCCGTTTTTCGGCTTAATGAAGCATCGAAAATTCCAAATGACCATTGAAAGTGAGGATGAAGGACTATTTACCTTTCCGGAAATTGTTTTTATAAAAGAGCGGAAAGAAGAGTCATTTGCCGATAGAAAAAGTAAGACCATCCAGTTTGAGGTTCCGGACTATGACGATTTTAAAGTTCGTGTGCGCGTGAGAGGAGCAGGGAAAACACGAATTATTGCTGTGACAGCGGATTTAATTGAAGACTGACGAATAAACTAAGCCAAAATTCTTTGGCTTTTTTTTGTTTATGTGCTTATTGCTGGCTGTTATACACATATCCGAGCCGACGAGGCTACTCAGCATGTCGTATGCCGTCGTGTGCGTGAGAAAAATAGCAAGTTAGTAGCGTAATTCCGGGGCTCAACTTCGGAACTACTACTAAAACTGATGGGTTTGATTGCAGT
>NZ_BAAGGQ010000029.1:0-13678 GCF_054658595.1 Lactovum odontotermitis | reverse complement strand
GCTCTACCGACTGAGCTAAGGAGTCCAATATGTGAAATACTCTGGTAGAGCATTTGTAAGGATGACTGACTCCGTCAGTCTTTATCCGCAGCCTCGAAGCTGTGCTTCGAGCTCTACCGACTGAGCTAAGGAGTCCAATATGTGAAATACTCTGGTAGAGCATTTGTAAGGATGACTGACTCCGTCAGTCTTTATCCGCAGCCTCGAAGCTGTGCTTCGAGCTCTACCGACTGAGCTAAGGAGCCTTATATAAGAAGTCTATTCCTGCTCTCTGAGCAATCATGGAGATTTCCGATAAAAAATTCTCAACAGAGAACTTTCAAACGGTGACGAAACTTCTTCAATCATAAAAGAAGTTCCGGTCCCAGCGGGAATCGAACCCGCCTCTCCGCCGTGACAGGGCGGCGTACTAACCGATATACTATGGAACCTGTCAAGCTGTCGCTTGGCAAAGATTCATGGGCTCCCGCCCACGTATAGAAAACTTCAGAAAAGCTTTCTGCTGGCTGCAGTGGCACATTTGCCATCGCACGACCTTTTTCAGGGTCGACACAGACTTCACGTCTGTTTTTAGTTGCATGAATACTTTAGTAAATCATGCATCAGGCACCGCCAGGCACCTGATGGGAGTTAACGGGATCGAACCGCTGACCCTCTGCTTGTAAGGCAGACGCTCTCCCAGCTGAGCTAAACTCCCTAAATCATTGTCTCACAAGACAACAATTTATTCTATCAAAAACACGTATCCTTGTCAAGTAAAAAGTAGTGTTCTCTATTTTTATTTTTCGTTCATTCGTCATTTTACTGATTACTGTCTGAAAACTCGCTGCCTCAGTCCATCGCTTTGGCCTGTTTTACACGTTCTGAGACCCTGACGATGATGCCGTCTTTGCGCTGGTCATAAAACTCTGCGGTGGCGGCGAACAAGAGGTCAGCGGCCGAATTAACAGCCGTTTCAACGGCATCTTGTATCACGCCAATCGTAAAACCAATTCCTACAATCTGCATGGCCACATCGTTGGAAATGCCAAAGAAACTGCAGGCCAGCGGGATTATCAGCAGGCTCCCGCCGACTATGCCCGACACACCTGTAGAGGCAATGGTCGCAACCAGCGAGAGGATAAAGGCCAGGAGAAAATTGACATGCATGCCCAGTGTGAAAGCCCCTACCATGGTCATTATTGTCACCGTAATGGCCGCGCCGCCGGAATTGACCGATGCGCCCAAGGGGATGGAAATCGAGTAAGACTCTTCGTTGAGCTGGAGTTTGCGCGCGACTTCCATGTTAATCGGCACGTTGACGGCCGAGCTGCGGGTGAAGAAGGCTGGAACGCCGCTTTCTTTCATGGTGTAGAATGTCAGCGGGTAGGGATTCTGGCGCAGAATCAGCCAGACCATCAGCGGATAGACGCCGTATGCTACGAAAAGCATTGTGAAAACAAGCAGCAGAATGAGTTTTCCGTCTTCGACGAAGATTTTCAGCCCGGTTGACGAAACTGACGTGTAAACAAGCCCGACGATTCCCAGCGGAATGAACTTGATGATGATTTCGACCAAGTGGCTAATCGCACTGGTAATGTCGTCAAGTACTTTTTTGGTTGCATCGCCCGCCGCGCGAAGTCCGGTGCCGAGCAGGCATGACCAGAGCAGAATTGCCAGGTAATTGCCGTCAATCAGTGCTTGAATCGGGTTGGACACTGCGTTCATTAAAGCAGTTTTAATAATCTGTACGAGGTCTGACGGCGGGTTCTGCCCAGTTGCGGCCGCGCCCAAAGTGACTGTTACAGGGAAAAGATAGACGGCAATGACTGCAACGAAGGCCGCGATAAAGGTTGCAAGCACGTAGAGTATAATGACCGAGCGAACATGTGTCCGGCTGCCTTTGCGGTGTTTACTCAGTGAGGAAGTAATCAGGAAGAAGACCAGCAGCGGTGCAATGGCTTTCAGTGCGCCCATGAACAGGTCGCCCAAAATACCGAGAAATGTCCAGCTGGGAAGAAAAACGCCGAATAGGGCGCCGATAATGATAGCAATAATCACTTGTTGAATTAGCGATAGTCGCGGGAGTTTTCCGATAAGGTTTTTCATAAATTTTCTCCTTTAATTAGCATTCGCGCAAGCGCTTGGCCTTTTCAGATTATTTTGACTATTGTAAACTATTTTTTCAATTTTAGCAAGAAAAAAACTGCTTCGCAGCAGTTCAGATAGGCGACTCATCCGTCCGAGCAAGTTCAAAAATCTCAGCATTATAAATATTCGGCACAAAATTCCCGCTCAGAATCAGCTGTTTCAGCTCTTCTTCCGCTACCCAGCAGACCTCCGCCACCTCTTCAGTCTGGAGTGTCAAGTCGGACAATTCAACATCAAGCTTCAGCAGATAAATCTCGTCCCAGCCTTCGTAAAATGAAACCGTCAAGCGGCTGGGTGTCTCTGATAAGTCCAGTTCTAAGCCGATTTCCTCGAAAAGTTCACGTTCAGCAGCCTGATAGATTTCCTCGCCGGAAATGGCTGCTCCGCCGGCTGTGAAGTCCCAGTAATCCGGCCAGGATTTTTTGTCACTTTGCCGTTTTTGTATCAAAACTCTTTCGCAGGCGCTGTCAAAGATGATAACATGCACTACAAACCGAAATTGGCCGTTTGAGAGCGGAATGTCTCGGGTTCCAATTTCTCCTGTTTTTTCTTTTCTGGCGTTATAAATGTCAAAATGCTCTGTCATCTATTTCAACCTCTCCGCATGGCAACATGCGGAATGCCGTCTTCCAAAAATTTCTCGGAGATTTCTTCAAATCCGAATGATTTGTAAAAATTGCGAAGATAGTACTGTGCTTCAATTTTGATTGGCTGGTCACCGACCGCCTCTATGCCGTGCTGCAGGAGTTCCCGCGCCAGGCCCGCGCCGCGGGCCGTTTTCTTGACTAAAACACGGCCTAGGGCTGTTTCGTCAAATTGGGCGCCAGCCGGGATGATGCGCAAATAGGCCAGGATTTCGCCGTCCGTTTTGTTTTCGAGCCAGAGATGTTGGGCGACGAGGTCCAGATTGTCCACTTCCTGATAGGGGCAGGCCTGCTCGACCACGAAAACTTCGGTGCGCAGGAAATAGATTTTCTGGAGTTCTGCGGTGCTTAGTTCGTCAAAATTTTTGATTTGCCAGATTTTGTTGTCCATATGATTATTATATCACTAGAAACAAGAAAGCGGCCAATACATTCCAGTTCCGGCCGCTTTCTTTTATTACCTCTTATCAGATTTACTTTCTCAGGTCTAGTAGCTCGCGCGTCTTGAAAATGCGGGCGTGTTTCACATCTTATACAATTGAGTTCATCTACGCCGCTTTGCGGCTCCGAATGTCCGTTTTCTCTACTTGCTAAAGCAAGTGAGAAAAAGGCAACACGCCTGGAGCTAGGAAATTAGATAAATCGGAACCTGCCTTACGGCAGAACCGCGATTTCCTAAATTTCTACGCTCCAAAGCGGGCGTGTTTCACATCTTATACAATATCATAATCGTCATCTGTCATCGGGCTGACTTCGCCCACCAGATAGGAGTTCCCGACGGCCGAGAAAAAGTCGTGGTTGCTTGAACTAGTCGAGATGCCGTTCATGACAAGCGGATTGACTTTGTCGGCGGTCGAGGCGGCGAAAAGCGGGTCAAAGCCGAGGTTCATGAGGGCCTTGTTCATGTTGTATTCGGTGAAGGTCGTGACTTCATCCACCCAGCCGATTTCCGTGTAAATCTCGCTGATATAGTTGACTTCGTTTTCGTAAAGCTGATAGAGCAGGTCATAGGCCCATTCGGTCAGTTCCTGCTGGTCGGCCTCCGGCAGTTCGGCGAAATCTTTTTGTAAATAGTAGCCGATGTAAGTTCCGTGGACGGATTCGTCGCGGAGGATTAATTTGATGATTTCTGCGGCGTTGACCATTTTGTTTTCACCCAGATAACGCAAGGGTGTATAGAAACCTGAGTAGAAAAGCCCTGATTCCAGGAAGGTCGAGGCGATACGCGTTCGCATGCCGGCCAGCTGAATCTCATGCTCCGTCATCGAAAAACTGGCGTGTTCCGGGTAATCTTTGACAAAGGCGGCCAATTTGCCTGCTTTGTAGACTTCATCAATCAGCTCGGCTTTTTTCTGCAGGTAAGGGTCCTTGTCGCCCCAGGCATAGAGCGCATCAATCTCCTGTGTGGTCATGAGCGAGCTGAAAACAGTCGAATAGGACTTAGCGTGAACCCCTTCCATGAACTGGATTTGTCCCAGTGTAGCAGCTTCCTGCGGTGTGTGCGCAAATTCGCGGATGATGCCGTTGCCGTCATTGGACTGCACCGTGTCAAGCAGCGTCAGACCCAGAAAGACCTTGCTGTAAACGTCGCGCTCGAGGTCTGACAATTCGCGCCAGTCTTTCAGGTCGTTCGACACCGGCACGCGCGTGTCCAGCCAGAACTGACTGTTGAGCTTGTCCCAAGTGTACTTGTCGATTGGATCCTCAATACGGTTCCAGTCGTTGGCAGCATAAACAGCGGCATGACGATTGTTCACTTCCGCCAGATGATTTGTTTGCTTAAATCCCATCAGACACCCCTTTCAATGGCTTTTTGCGTCTTGTAGCTCAGATAGGCCTGGCCGACGAATTTAGACAGCACGTTCAAATGCTTCACAGCCATGTTCTGAATCTCTTCAATGTCCAGCTTCTCCGCCTTTGCGTTCATGACATCGGCATGCACAAGCCGCGCGACATCATTGGCCAGACGATTGGCCTTGATAGGATTGTTGTGGTAGCCGCCGATATATTCACCGTTGACCTTGCCGTTGTAGGCGGCGCGGAAAATCGCCTCCTGAATCTTCGTGACATCGTAAGCCACCACGCGGCCGTCCCGTTTGATGATTTGTTTCTCCATTTTAAATTTGCTCCATATGTTCTGTGTACATGTTCATCTGCGACGTCGTAATCCGCGCCCCTTTGGACAAGTCGTCCACTATTTTCCTGACAGCAGTCACATCCGTCGGAGTGCCGCTCATCTCGAAGTCATAAATCACAGGAATCTGATATTTCGCCGACAATTCTTTAGCTGTGAAAATATAGATGCCCGCAAAGTTGCGATTGCCAGTGCCGATAATTCCCTTACAGAGAGCTGCGTTAATGCCTGCGGCCATAAATTCAAAGACCGGAGCCATGACCTCCTGCGAGTGCTGGACGCTCGGCGTTTCCTCAGCATAGCTCGGCGTAATCAGAATGAAAGGCTGTGTCATTTCAACATCCGGAAAATCAGACGTTATCTCGACAAATGTCTCATTGGGCATGTCCAGTTTTTTGACAAATCTGCGAGTTTGTCCTGTAATTGAAAAATATACGATTTTCATAAATTGCTCCTTTTAAATCATACAACTCTCACATTCGTTGGCACCGCCGTGCTCTTTATCTGTGTCGGCGGTATATTGTCTGGTGTAGTACATAGACTTGATGTTATGGTGCCAGGCAAAGTTTCGCAGGATAGACAGATCGCGGGTTGTCAGCTTCGGGTTGCCGCCTTTTTTCCACTCGTACAAATCAGGGTACTCTGTAAAGTCGGAGCGCAGGTACATGGTCAGTGAAAGTCCCTGGTCGGTGTGCTCTGTGGCAGCTTCGTAGATGCGAATCTGCCAGCGCATGTCCTGGTCATAGGCAGACTTGTAGTAAGGAATTGTCTCAGAAGTCAAGCCGAAAGCTGGGTAGTAAATCTTGCCGACCTGGCCTTCCTGCCGCTCTTCAATACGGTTAATAATCGGCGCAATTGACGCGGAGCAGTCGTTCACGTAGGAAATTGACCCGTTCGGCGCCAAGGCGATGCGATATGAGTTGAAGAGGCCGTGAGCCTGCACGGAAGCTTTCAGCTCTGCCCAGTCTTCCTGAGTGGGTACGTGAATGTCCTTAAACAGAGCCTTCACAGTATCAGAAACTTTGTCAAAATAATCGGTATGCAAGTATTTCTCGAAGTATTTCCCCGAAGCATAATCCGACTTTTCGAAGTTGGCAAATGTCGCCTGGCGCGCCATCGCAATCTGGTTGGAGCCCAACAAGGTATAGTAGTTCAGGCAGAGGAAATAGAGACCTGTGAAATCGACCGCGTCCTGGCTCTCGTACTGAATGTGGTGGCCGGCGAGGTAGGAGTGCAGACCCATCGCACCGAGACCTATGGCGTGGTTCATTTTGTTGCCGTGGTCAATCGTCGGCACAAAGGACAGGTTTGAGGCGTCTGAAATGAAGGTCAGGCCTTTGACCATGGCCACGATGTCTGCGCCGAAGTCTGCGCCCGCCTTCATCATGTTGATGATGTTGGTCGAGCCGAGGTTGCAGACGATGTCCTGACCCAGCGTGGTGTACTCCTGCTCCTCCGACAAGACAGACGGAGTCTGAATCTGCAGGATTTCTGAGCAGAGGTTCGAGCCGAGAATGCGCCCGGCAATCGGATTCGTCCGGTTGGCCGTGGAAATGTTGATGATGTAAGGGTAGCCGGACTCCTGCTGGAGCTCTGAAATCGCCTGCTCAACGGCACGCGCCTCCAGCCATTTGACGCGGATGCGCGGCATCCCTGTCTCTTCGTCTGTCTGCTTTGAAAGCTCGACTAAATGGTCATATTCCTTGTCAATGTCCACATAGGTGAAAGGCATGCCCAGCTCTTTCTCGACGAAATAAGGGTCGAAAACGGCCATTTTGGCATTGGCCTTCGCGAGCTCGTAGAATTTATCCGGCACGGTCAAGCCCAGTGACAGCGTCTTCAAGCGAATTTTCTCGTCGGCGTTTTCCTTTTTCGCTGACAGAAATTCCATAACATCGGCATGAAAGACCGGCAGATAGGCGACACCCGCGCCTGGACGTGTTCCGAGCTGGTTGGAATAGGAAAAGCTATCCTCGAAGAGTTTCATGACAGGCAGGACACCTGAGGCCAGTCCGTCCATTTTCTTGATGGGAGAGCCTGCGGCGCGCAGATTGCCGAGAATCAGGCCTACGCCGCCGGCCTTGCGGGAAAGCTGCAGGGCGTTGGTAATGCTGCGGCCGATGTCGGACATATTGTCCTGAACCTGGATAATGAAGCAGGAAGCGAATTCTCCGCGGCGTGCCCGGCCGTTATTGGCGTAGGTAGGCGTTGCGGGCTGGTAGCGGCGGTTGATGATGACGCGCGCAATGTCACGTGCCAGCGCCTCATCACCGTTTGCCTGGTAGAGCGCATTCATCAGTGCCCTATCCTCCGGGTCTTCCAGGTAAAACTCGTTGTTATTGGTTTTCAGGGCATACTGGCGGTAAAACTTGTAGGCGGCCATGAATGACAGGAAGGTGAAGTTCTGCTCCTGCAGCCAGAAACGCAGTTCTTCGATGAATTCCGGCCTGTAGTTGTGAATGAATTCTGACTCATAGTAGTCGTTGGCCATCAGCCATTCCAGCTTGTCATAGTAGCTGTAGACGGTCTCGCTGTCAAAATCCGCATGTTCCTGAGCAGCCCATTCGGTGTTGACAGACAGGCTTTCCTTTCCTGTATAAGTGAAAGCGCGGTTGGGCGCCACATTTTCCTTGAGAAAGGCGACAATCGCTTCCTTATCCTTGTGCAGCGGGATTTGGCCGTTGACCGGGATATTGATTTGATTGTTCAACTCAAAGTAGGTGGGGTTTTCTATATTTTTAAGGCTCATTTCTTTCCCATTTCCTTTTTTATATTTATAGACAAAAGGCTCCGCCATTTACAAAATTAATGACAGAAGACCTTTTCTATCTCAGTAAGTGTCAAGTCCACAAACAGACACTTTATATTTAGTTGTGCGAAAACTTAAACAGCCAGCGTTTTCAACTGGTCTGGGCGAAAACCGTAGAAGCTTGTCTCAGCCGTTTCAACAACCGGTACGGCCTGATAGCCGAGCGAAATAACATAGTCGCGGTACTCCGGCTCATTTTCGATATTATGTTCAACATAGGCAATATCATGCTCATCAAGATACTTTTTGACCATTTTACATTGCATGCAGTTATTTTTTGAATATACTTTTACCATTTCGAGTGAAACTCCTTCTTTCGTGTATTTATTTTACTATATTTCCGGCTTTTTTACAAGAAAATAGCACTAGATATAGTGCTATTTAAAAACAAATTATGCAATTTTATACAACATATAGTTATTTGTTTAAGTAATCTAGGGCATCCTGAACTGTTTTTACAGGAATAATTTTCATTTTTGTCTTAAGTTTTTCAGCTGCTTCTTTTGCTGCCAGATAATTGTTCTCGGAGACTTTTTTGCTGCCGGAATCGGGCACCAGAAAGACTTCGGCCTTATTCTTCGCGGCGCTGGCGACTTTTTTGTCCACACCGCCGATTTGGCCGACGCTGCCGTCTTCTTCAATCGTACCGGTGCCTGCGATTTTCCGCCCTTGCAGGAGCTGGCTGCCGGTCAGCTGGTCATAGACTTCGAGCGTAAACATCATACCGGCGCTGGGGCCGCCGATGCTGCCGGCGTCTATTTTCACCTTGGGCTCTGTCTCAACCACTGTGTGGTCAACCAGGCCAATGCCGATGCCCGTTTTTCCGTTGTCAAGCTTGATATACTTGCCTTTAAAACTATGCTGGCTGCCGTCAATCCGCGTCACATCAATGCTGACAGAGTCACCTACTTTTTGACTGCTTACATAATTGACCATTTCTTTCGAGGACTTGAATTCCTGTCCATCCACAGCAGTCACAGTATCCGCAATCTGCAGGTCATTTTTAAAGGTCGAGTTTTTAGTAATTTCCAGAACGTAAACGCCCTGATACTTCATCGTGTAAGGCTTGCCCGCCAGTTTGAAAGCCTGGTAAACCGCCGTGTTCTGCGCAGTTTCCATGTAAAACTGATTGACCAGATTGTACTGCTTATTGTTCAGGCCGCCGGTCATTTCCTCTTTCGGGACAACTTCGGCAAAACTGTTGAATTTGCTGGCCAGAATCATGGCATTATTGGCCGGGGCAATGGTGACCGCCGTCAGGTAGAAATCGCCCTTGGACTCGGCCGACTTGCCTTTGACCGTTATCATGTCCGACAAAGGCAGCGTGATGCCCGGCTGCTCGATGTAGTAAGGCTGCGGCCAGAAAAGGTACAGCACCGCACAGATAAACACCAGAATCGGCAGTACAACAGATAAAACTCGCTTTAGCTTACGGTTTCTAGGTTTTCCAATGTTAATTTCTTCCAAATTTTTTCTCCAGACTTTCATTCACATTGCTCGGAACAAACTTGGACACATCTTGGCCGAAACCCGCTAACTCTTTAATACGGCTGGAAGAAATCATGGACAAACCCGGCTGAGCTGTCAATAAAATCGTCTCAACGCCCGTCATCTCCCGGTTAAAATAAATCATATTTGCTTCATAGTCAAAATCCGCCGACGTCCGCAGCGCGCGCACCAAAGCAGTCACGCCCTTTTCCCTGGCGATGTTGACCGTCAAATCTTTGCCATGCACCAAGAGCTCAACATTTTCAAACTTTGCCAGATTCTCATGAAGCAGGCCGGAGCGCTCATCCAGGCTAAAAAGATAATTCTTATCAGGATTATTGAAAATCCCCACATAAAGCTTGTCAAACAGCTGGCTCGCGCGGGCAATAATGTCCAGATGGCCGTTGGTCACCGGGTCAAAACTACCCGTGAAAAAACCGATTTTTTCTGTCATATCTTACTTCCTTGCATAATTGAGTTCAGTACGCCTGAGGCTAGAAGATTAGATAAATTGAGAACCTGCCTTACGGCAGAACCTCAATTTCCTAAATCTTTACGCCTCAAAACGGGCGTACTTCACATCTTAGTATAAATTGTGATTTTTGTGATGCCATAAATCTTTTGCTTCCAAATCTCCAAATCACGGATAACTTCAGGCAATTCCGTACTTTTTTCGGTTTCACAGATGATTTTTGCCTGAGCAGTCAAAAGATTTCTCGTCTGCAGCATCTCAATATCTGCGGCCATCTCCTGCAAGGCATAAGGCGGGTCAAGGAAGATCAAATCAAAGGGCTTTTCCATGCGCACCATGGCCTGCTGCGCAGGCATCTTCAACAGCTGGAACTTCTCAGACTCTTTAGTCATCTCCAGGTTAGCTGAAATCACCTTTTGAGCACCGGAATCCTTTTCTACCAGAGTTGCCGCCTCGCAGCCCCGCGAAACTGCCTCGATGGCCAATGCTCCCGAACCCGCATACAAATCGAGGACACGCCCTCCGTCAAAGAAGCCGCCCAGCATGTTGAAAACCGCCGCCTTGATTTTGTCCGATGTCGGCCGCGTCGTACGTCCATTCAGACTTTTCAGCGTTCTACCGCCGTATTTGCCCGCTACAACTCTCATTGGTTAATTATAGCATTTCTGAGCCGCAAAATTGTCATTCCTGTTAGATTTCCAATCAGTGTGATGATTCCGTAGGCTAGGACATAAATCCATGCTGAGGCATTGTAGAAGATAAAAATTGAAGGAATAAATAAAATACTTGAAAGAACGACGAAGACGATGTTAAAGGAGTGTCTGAAGCCATAGACAATCGAGCTGACAAGGCAAATAAAGGGCATGACAATCAGCAGGAGAAACATTGCTGCTCCTGTGCTGCTGATTATGAGGGGCAGCAGATAAAAATCTGCTGCGAGAATGACTAAATGGGACAGCATAGGCTTGAGTGAGCGGGTCATTTTTCCCTCCCTTTCACTTCTTCTATTTGTCAGACACAGAGTCAAGAGCTACTGACTTTTCTAATTTCGGATTTTCGTGTCTGCGAATCGCAATCTGCGAAGGAACCACGCCAAGTATGACGATGAGTCCCATCAGCGCCACCATTCCCGGATTGCCGACAATGGCTGAACCGGAGAGCATCATGCCGCAGAGGATGGTTCCGATGGTTTGGGTGACGTTAAAGACGCCGGTGTAGGTGCCGACACGGTCGCCTTCCATGAGGTCGGCACGCAGAGCTTGGGAGAAGGGCACGACAATCATTTCACCGAGAGTCAAAACGAGTGCGGCAATCATTTCGGTGGTGAAGTCACGTCCGATAAAAGCAATGATGAAGCCGCCGCCTTGTATAATCATGCCGACGCCCATGCCGCGGCTGCGTGTCCAGTTTTTGGTCAGGTGGTTGATGAAGCTCATCAGGAAGACGATGAGCAGCGTGTTGGTGATGAGAATCAGGCTGAGCATGCGCTGGCCGTAGATTTCGATGCCGAAGATATGTGTTGTGCGGAAGCTGTCAGACAGGTGAACCGGCAGATAATAGTCGACCTGCGAGAAAATCATGGCAATGAAAACCGAGGCAAAACAGTAAATCATAAAGGTCTTGTCTTTGCTGACGATACGGTAAGCTTTGAAAATATTTTCCTGTTTTGCAGGACTTTTCGACGGGTCAAAACTCTCCGGAATCTTGAAGTAGACCAGAAAGAAGGCCAGCAGCTCCTGCAGCGTAATCGCCAGCAGCAACTCAAAAAGAAAGTCGCGGAAAAAGATGCCGGACAAGGCTGAGCCAATCAGAATGCCGAGGTTCAAGGCCCAGTACTGAATGCTGTAAACCACGCGCCGGTTGGTCTCGTCGGTCAGGTCAACAATCATGGCGCCTGACGCCGTATTAAAGAAGCCGAAGCTGAAATTCATCAGCAGGAAGCCAAAATAAGTCGTCCAGGCATCGAAAAACCAGGGCGAATTCGAGAGGGTCGCTATTAGACCGCCCAGCACAGAGCCAGCTGTAGAAATCAGCATCACAGGTCTGCGGCCGCGGCGGTCCGACAAATGTCCGGCATAGAGCCCGGCAAAAAAGACCAGCACAGAGCTGATAATCAGCAAAACACCAGTGATACCGGCGCCAAGGTACTTATTGTAGTAAATCGTCATCGCGCTGCCGACTGTCGAAAAAGTCAGTGCGCCAAGGAAGTTCATAAATATACGTAATTGAATTGTAGGGTTTAAACTTTTAAAATCTTTCATAAATAAATCCTCATAAATAATAAAATCTCTAGTCACCTCTTAAGGGCAGCTCTAACAAACAGCTTTTCGTGACTTTTGAGCTCAATTTTCCCCCGCAAGGGGGAAAGCGATCTGTAAGCGGCTAAAGCCGTAACAGCCTGCTTTTAAGTCAAGGAAGACCGACGACGGCTTACAGGTGTAAGTCTAGGAGGGCTGACGCAGGATTTTGAAAATTGAGCCAAAATCACGAAATCTGTGTTTGTTAGAGCTGCCCTTTATTTTAAAAACAAGGTGAAAAACGGAAAAAGCGTGTCAGAATCAGTTCTCATGACTTAGAAGTTTCATGCCATTTGACCGATTTAAGTAAAAGAATCACCGCAAGTATTTCAATCAGCACAAGCAGTGTGCTCACGCCGATTTCTTTTATCAGCGGTGAAATTGCCACAGTCAGGCTAGCGATAATGCTGGCTGCAGGCTGGCGCATTGCCCCTACGCCATTGTATGCACCAATTTTTTCCGGGTCCATCATTTCTGCTCCGATGACTTGAACGGCAGGTGTATAAACAATTTCACCGAAAGTGTAGATAAACGCTGAAATAAAAATCGGCCAGAAGGTATGGGTGAGAAAGGATAGCCCCATGCCAGCGGTCATGAAGATTGTTCCAAAGACAAAGGCCCTCTGGTGAGACACATGTGCAAAGAGACGATTAACCCCTGTCATGCAAAGTACAACCAGCACACAGGCAATGATTAAATAGATTGTGAACATCCGCTGACCATAAATTTCAATACCAAAGATATGAACTGTCGTGAATTTTTCCGTCAAATGTATCGGCAGGAAGCTGTCAAACTGCATGATAATCGATGCCGCCAGAATATTTGCCAGCATAAACACCATATAGGTCTTATCCTGCACCACCGTCCGATAAGCCTTGAAAATATTTTCCTTTTTTACTGAAAGTTTGGACAAATCAATTGACTCTGTAATGAAAAAGAAAATAATCCCGAAAGTCAAAATTGTCCCGACCACTAAAATCAGCAGCAGGTCAATGAAATGGTCCCGGAAAAGCCAAGCGCCAAGCGCCGCACCCAGGACGACCGACAGGTTAGCTGCCCAATAATCCAAGGCAAAAACAATCTTTCTGTCCTTAGTGTCTGTCAAGTCAATAATCATCGCATTTCCCGTCGTTACCACACAGTTATAGCCGAAGGACACAAAGAGAAAGGCAAAAAAGGTGAGCCAGGGACTGAAAAGCAGCGGGGAGTTTGCCGTGAGCGCAAGCACAGCACCGATTAATTCAATCAGAGCGCCCCAGAGCATAGGCCGTCTTCGACCGATTTTATCTGCAAAATGTCCTGCAATCAAGCCGGCGAAAAAAGTCACCAGGCTCGACAAAATCAGGATAATGCCCGTCAAACTGGCGCCCATGTTCTGATTATAGTAGATAGTCATTGAGCTGAACACAGCGCCATAGGAAAAAGCACCCAGAAAAACAATGACAAGGCGGAGCTGGAGATTACGATTGAGGGCAAAAAATTCTTTCACAAGTTACTTTCCAAATATTTTGAATATTGCTACATATACTACCATAAAAGGCGGTAAAAAGAAAGCAATAACGGATTCTTTTGCCGATCGAAAGTTATAAAATGAAGTTGGACACTTTTCCAACAAAAAATCATCATGTTTTCTTATAATAGTTTTTTCGACAAAACAATATAGAAAAGAGACATGATGACCTTCTCCAATTGTAGCACAGAACA
>NZ_BAAGGQ010000028.1:0-13916 GCF_054658595.1 Lactovum odontotermitis | reverse complement strand
TGTTCTGTGCTACAATTGGAGAAGGTCATCATGTCTCTTTTCTATATTGTTTTGTCGAAAAAACTATTATAAGAAAACATGATGATTTTTTGTTGGAAAAGTGTCCAACTTCATTTTATAACTTTCGGAAGTTGGAAATTCGGTGTTTTCTTTAGAAAAAACCAGAGAAAACGTGTTATAATAGATAATTGACTGAATTAAAGTTATACAAGGAAAATTGAATGCCAAATATTGTCCAAAGAATAATAGAAAACGATAAAAAAGAACTGCGCAAGCTGAATAAAATGGCGAACAAAGTCGAGTCTTACGCCGATGAGATGGCGCGAAAGTCCGACGAGGAACTGAAAGCGAAGACCGAAGAGTTCAAGGCGCGTTATAAGTCTGAAATTGAAAAAAGAGGCGAAGATAAAAAAGAGGAAATCCTCGATGACATGCTGTTCGAGGCTTTTGCTGTCTGTCGTGAAGCGGCTAAGCGCGTGCTCGGCCTCTATCCCTTCCACGTCCAGATTATGGGCGGTATCGTCCTGCACAACGGCGATGTACCCGAGATGCGTACCGGTGAAGGTAAGACACTGACTGCGACCATGCCTGTTTACCTGAATGCCCTTTCCGGCGAAGGCGTCCATGTTGTGACGGTCAATGAATACCTGTCACAGCGTGATGCCGAGGAAATGGGCGAACTTTACAATTGGCTCGGTCTGTCAATCGGCATTAATCTGAACTCAAAGTCGCCGGATGAAAAACGTCAGGCCTATGCCTGTGACATTACCTACTCAACATCCGCAGAGCTTGGTTTTGATTATCTGCGCGACAACATGGTCGTCCGCAAGGAAGACCTGACGCAGCGCCAGCTTAACTATGCCTTGGTCGACGAAGTGGATTCAATTCTGGTAGATGAAGCTCGTACCCCTCTGATTATCTCAGGCCAAGCGTCCGGCAACTCTGGACTTTACGCAAGAGCTGACCAATTTGCCAAAACCCTGCACGGCCACGAAGAGTACGAAGAGGGCGACGACTACAAGATTGACATCCAGTCGAAGACGGTTTCTCTGGCTGAAGAGGGAATTGACAAGGCCGAGAAGTACTTCGGCGTGGAGAATCTGTATGACCTGGAAAATGCCGCGCTGACGCACTTTATTGACAATGCGGTGCGTGCGAACTACATTTTCTACACAGATATTGACTATATGGTCGATGAAAATCAGGAAGTCCTGATTATTGACCAGTTTACCGGCCGTACCATGCCTGGACGCCGCTTTTCTGACGGACTGCACCAGGCGCTGGAAGCTAAGATGGGCGTGCCGATTCAGGATGAGGCAAAGACATCCGCTTCAATCACGATTCAGAACTTTTTCCGTATGTACAAAAAGCTGTCCGGTATGACGGGTACTGCCAAGACCGAGGCTGAAGAATTCCGTGAGACTTATAATATCCAGATTATCCCGATTCCGACGAATAAGCCGGTAATGCGTGTTGACCACGAGGATTTGCTTTATCCGACGCTGGATTCTAAGTTCAATGCCGTACTTGAGGATATCAAACGCCGGCACGCTGAAGGCCAGCCGATTCTGATTGGTACAGTGGCGGTTGAGACCTCTGAGCTGATTTCTCAAAAGCTGACGAAGGCCAAGATTCCGCATGAAGTGCTGAATGCCAAAAATCACTTCAAAGAAGCGCAAATCATCATGAATGCAGGCCAGCAGGGCGCAGTCACCATTGCCACCAACATGGCTGGCCGTGGAACCGATATTAAGCTCGGCCCAGGTGTCGTTGACCATCCGAATGTCGAATTCCGCGGACTTGCTGTTATCGGTACTGAGCGACATGAGTCCCGCCGTATTGATAACCAGCTGCGCGGCCGTTCCGGCCGTCAAGGTGACCCAGGTATCTCGCAATTCTACCTGTCACTGGAAGACGAGCTGATGAAACGATTCGGCTCTGAGCGCGTGGCAACAGTTCTCGAGCGCTTCAAGATGACCGGTGACGATGCAGTGATTAAATCCCGCCTGATTACCAACCAGATTGAATCCGCCCAGAAACGCGTCGAAGGCAACAACTACGATTCACGTAAACAGACCCTGCAGTACGACGACGTCATGCGCGAGCAGCGTAACGTGATTTACTCGCAGCGCCAGCGTGTCATTTTCGCGACAGAAGACATGACGCCGGAGCTGATGGGCATGTTTAGCCGAGCAACAAACCGTCTGGTAGATGACTACGTGGTCGCAGGCGGCGGCAAGCTCAAGGATGAAGCCTATAAGAATATGTTCCTCACTCTGGAAACTTCATTCTTCCGCGACGAGACAGTCACAGAATCACAGATTAACGGCCTGTCCGCGAATGAGCTGAAAGATTTCATCTTCTCTCAGATAAAAGAGACATACAAGCAGCAAATGTCCAAGCTGACGCCGGAGCGTCAGGTCGAATTCCAGCGGGCAGTTATCCTCCGAGTCGTTGACAACAAATGGTCTGACCATATTGACCAGCTCGACCAGATGCGTCAAGCCGTGGGACTGCGCGGTTACGCACAAAATACGCCGATTGTCGAATATCAGGAAGAGTCATTTAAACTCTTCAACGCCATGATAGGTGCCATTGAGTTTGAAATCACACGTCTGATGATGAAAGCGCAGATTCACGACCCGCAGCAGCAACAGCAAATGCAGCTGGAGCAGGCCATGCAGGCACAGGCACAAAACATCGCGCAGCTGCAGCAGATAAGACAGCAGCAAGAAACCATGACGATTGGTCAGCAGATGCAGCAGGAAATCCAGCCGCAGCAAATGCGCGCCATACAGCCGGAAGCAATTGACAACCGAATGTCAGACTTCTCCAAAGTCGGCCGCAACGACCCATGCCCTTGCGGCTCAGGCAAGAAATTCAAAAACTGCCATGGCCGGGCAATGGGTGTCTTGTAAACAAAATAAGCAGCTTCGGCTGCTTACTTTTTTGAAAGTTAATAAATAATGACATTTAAAAAAATAGGTAAAATGATAGATGTAGACGAGGTCAAGCAGCATAGCCGTTTGAGCGAGGAACAAGTTGCCCGTAAAATTGAGCGGGACAAAGAATTATTCAATATAGTGACAGGCCGCGATGAGCGCTTATTGCTGATAATCGGCCCCTGCTCAAGCGATAGGGAAGGGCCGGTGCTGGAATATGCACGCCGCTTGTCAAGACTTCAAGAAAAAGTCAAAAACAAAATTTTCATCGTGATGCGTGTCTACACAGCTAAACCGCGGACTAACGGTGACGGCTACAAAGGGCTGATTCATCAGCCGAATTTAAACGAAAGCCAGGACCTGATTAACGGCATCCGCGCCGTGAGGGAGATGCACTACAAGGTCATCACAGAAACCGGCCTGACGACAGCCGATGAAATGCTTTATACAGAAAATGTTAACCTAGTAGAAGATTTAGTCAGCTATCATGCCGTCGGCGCCCGCTCAGTCGAAGACCAGGTACACCGCTTTGTTGCCAGCGGAATTGATGCACCAGTAGGCATGAAAAATCCCACCTCAGGCAATCTCAATGTTATGTTCAATGCCATTCATGCAGCGCAGAAGCCTCAGCTCTTCCTGTTCAACCATGAAGAGGTTGAAACCAGCGGAAACACATTGGCCCATGCTATTTTGCGCGGCAGCAGCGATGAAAACGGAAAAAACCATCCGAATTTTTATACCGACAACCTATTGGACGTCATTGAAAGTTATGAGAAACTAAACTTAAAAAATCCCTTCATCATGATTGACGCCAACCACGACAACTCCGGCAAAAGATACCTGGAGCAAATCCGCATCGTGCGCCAGACCCTGCTCAACCGCAGCTGGGACGAAAAAATCCGCAAATACGTCCGCGGCTTCATGATTGAGTCCTACCTCGAAGACGGCCGTCAGGACGAACCGCTGATTTTCGGTAAATCCATCACTGACCCCTGCCTAGGCTGGGAAAAAACCGAGCAGCTGGTCCAGGAAATCGCCGAATCGCTTTGATGTTCTCATTTACTTGAAAAGTCCAGCCAACTCTGTTATAATACAAACATAAATTCGGAGGAGTAAAAATCCCAGTTCGCCAGAAAGAAGTCGGAGGTGCGAGACTTCGGACAAAGATTTTGAAGGTTGCCGAGTTTCAAAAAAGTTAATACTAAAGTAAAAAATAAAGGTGGTACCGTGCGACTGCACCCTTTTAACAAGGGCAGTTACAGGGTATTTTTTAATTAGAAAGCAAAACATGAAAATCACAATTTTTGGAGATTCCATCACCAACGGCTACGGCATGGACGAGGGCGGCAGCTCAAACATCCTGCAGCGCCTCATCGAAGCCAGGCGCCCAGACATCAAAGTCGCGCTCCACGGCATCAACGGCGACGATACATACGGCGGCCTCTTACGCGTCAAGTACGTTTTGGCAGAAAATGCTGATATTAACTTTATCTTCTTCGGCGCCAACGATGCATCACCTCAACACCTGATTCGCGCCGACGAATACCAGGCAAACCTGAACCAGATGATTGATGAACTCGGCGGCAAAAAATGTGTGCTAATCACAGCCCCCTACTACAACGAAAAAGAGCCCATGCACTACAGCTCTTTAGCAGAGGTTAAGATATTCAGAGAAGCAGCCGTTGAACTAGCGGCGAAACGGCAAGTTCCGCTAATTGACATTTTCCGTGTGATGATGGCACAGGAAAATCCTGATGCTCTGCTCAGGCCGGACGGCCTGCATTTTACCGAAGCAGCCTATGAACTCCTAGCTGATGAAATTATCAAGAAAATTGAGGAAATAAAATGACAGAAGAACTTTCGACGAAATTCGACCCGAAAGAGGTTGAGGCCGGCCGCTATCAGAAGTGGCTCGACGCGGGCGTTTTCAAGCCCGGATCAAATGGGGCGACCCGTGAAACTGGGGCTGAGCCTTACAGTATCGTGATTCCGCCGCCGAATGTTACGGGCAAGCTCCATCTCGGACACGCCTGGGACACGACGCTGCAGGACATCATCATCCGCCAGAAGCGCATGCAGGGCTTTGACACGCTCTGGCTGCCAGGCATGGACCACGCAGGAATTGCCACGCAGGCCAAGGTTGAGGCCCGTCTGGCTGAGGACGGGATTTCGCGCTATGACCTCGGCCGCGAGAAATTTCTCGAGAAAGCCTGGGAGTGGAAAGACGAATACGCTGAGACGATTCATGAGCAGTGGGCTAAAATGGGTATTTCCGTGGACTACGGGCGCGAGCGCTTTACGCTGGACGAGGGCTTGAATCTGGCGGTGCGCACGGTTTTTGTCGAGCTTTATAAGAAAGGCTGGATTTATCAGGGCGAGAAGATTATCAACTGGGACCCGAAGGCCCTTACAGCTTTGTCTGACATTGAGGTCATTCACGAGGATGATGACGGCTTTGAGCACTACTTTAAGTATATGTTTGCCGACGGCAGCGGAAAATATCTGACAATTATGACAACGCGTCCAGAAACGATGTTCGGTGACGGCGCAATTGCGGTTCACCCGGATGATTCGCGCTACAAGGATATTATCGGAAAAGAGGTCATCGTGCCTCTGACCGGTTATCACATCCCCGTCATAGCCGACGAATATCCGGACCCTGAAAAAGGCTCTGGTGCGGTTAAAATTACGCCGGCTCATGACCCGAATGATTTTATCGTTGGACAAAGACACGACATTCGTCAGGATATTATTATGAATGCTGACGGGACAATGGCCGCCAGTATGCGTGTCCCTGAGAAGTACCAGGGCTTGGACCGTTTTGAAGCGAGAAAACAGTTTGTGGCTGATGCAGATGCTGCTGGACTGCTCCTGAAAAAAGTGCCGATTAAGCACTCGGTCGGGCATTCTGAGCGCACCGGCGTCGTTGTTGAGCCGCGCTTGAGCAAGCAGTGGTTCGTCAAAATGGATGAACTGTCTAAAATCGCCATCGAAAATCAGTCCACAGAGGATGCGGTTGAATTCTATCCGCCGCGCTTCAATGAGACTTTCCTGCAGTGGATGGAAAATGTCCATGACTGGGTTATCAGCCGTCAGCTCTGGTGGGGGCACCAGATTCCGGCCTGGTATCGCAATGGCGAGACTTATGTGGGCATGGAAGCGCCTGAGGGAGAAGGCTGGACACAGGATGAAGATGTGCTGGACACCTGGTTCTCATCAGCTCTGTGGCCATTCAGCACACTGGGCTGGCCGGACACTGAAAATCCGGATTTCAAGCGCTATTTCCCGACGACAACGCTGGTCACAGGCTACGACATCATCTTCTTCTGGGTGTCGCGCATGATTTTCCAGTCGCTCGAATTAACCGGCAAGGCGCCTTTCAGAAATGTGCTGATACACGGCCTGATTCGCGACGAGCAGGGGCGGAAGATGTCCAAGTCGCTCGGCAACGGCATTGACCCCATGGACGTGATTGACAAATACGGCACAGACGCATTGCGCTGGTTCCTGTCAAACGGCTCTGCACCTGGACAGGATGTCCGATTCAACTATGAAAAAATGGACGCCGCCTGGAATTTCATTAACAAAATCTGGAACGTTTCCCGCTACATCCTGATGAACGCTGGAGAAATGAGCGCTGAGGCTGTTGAAGCAGCCTTGACGCAGGTGGCTGAGAAATCTGCAGGCAACGTCACTGACCGCTGGATTCTGACGCGCCTGAACGAAACCATTCTTCGCGTGACGGAGCAGATGGACAAGTTTGAGTTCGGTATCGCCGGCCACATTCTCTACAATTTCATCTGGGACGAGTTTGCCAACTGGTATCTCGAACTCACGAAAGAAGTCATGTTTGCTGACAACGAGGCCGCAAAAGACATCACACGCGCCGTTCTGCTCCATGTGCTTGACGAAGTCCTGCGCCTGCTGCATCCCATCATGCCGTTTTTCACCGAAGAAATCTTCGAGAAAATGCCTAACACCAGCGGTTCCATCGTCGTTGCACAATACCCGCTCTCTCGTCCGGAATTTAACGACGAAAAGGCTTCAGAGGGCGTCGCCATGCTGATTGAGCTCATCACCAGCGTGCGCAACATCCGCGCCGAGGTCAACACGCCATTGTCGAAAAAAATCCCGATTTTCATCAAATCTGACAATGCCGACTTCCTGAAGTCCGTCGCGCCTTATATCACGCGCTTTGCCAACCCTTCTGCCCTGACAATTGCAGAAAACATCAATTTGGACGAACAGGCCATGTCCGCTGTCATCAGCGGTGCAGAGATTTTCCTGCCGCTCAAGGGCCTCATCAACATTGACGAAGAAACCGCCCGCCTAGCTAAAGAGCAGGAGAAATGGCAGAAAGAAATCGAGCGTATTGACAAAAAACTGAGCAACGAAAAGTTCATCGCCAATGCGAAAGCCGAGGTGGTTGAGAAAGAGCGCGAAAAACTGGCGGATTACCAGGAAAAACTGGATTCGACCAAAGCTAGAATTTCCGAGCTGAACAGCACACTTACTTAAACACTTA
The DNA here is from genome assembly GCF_054658595.1 of Lactovum odontotermitis. NCBI lineage: Bacteria > Bacillati > Bacillota > Bacilli > Lactobacillales > Streptococcaceae > Lactovum > Lactovum odontotermitis. The sequence goes on along the minus strand of NZ_BAAGGQ010000028.1, from coordinate 6,449 downwards.
AACACCTCCATTCTTCTCTTTTTCAAAGAAAAGTGATAGAATGAACATAGATTAAAAGACCAATACCGAGCGCCTGCTCGAATGCAATTACAAGGAGATAAGATGGCACACATCAAATTTGAATACGGCACACTCAAGCCGTTTGTCGCTGACAATGAATTAGATCAAATCCAATGGCAGATTACTGCTGCTGATAAAATCCTGCGTGACGGGACTGGCCCGGGATCAGACTTCCTCGGCTGGATTGATCTGCCTGAGGACTATGACAAGGCAGAATTTGCCCGCATTCAGGCGGCTGCAAAACAGATTCAGAGCGACAGCGACGTGCTGGTAGTGCTTGGAATCGGCGGCTCTTATCTGGGTGCCAAAGCAGCAACAGACTTCCTGCATTCAACTTTCCATAATCTGATGACCAAGGAAGAACGCAAGCAGACACTTGTTCTTTATGCCGGCAATTCCATCAGCTCCAACTATCTGGCTGATCTGGTCGATTTTGTAGCCGACAAAGACTTCTCAGTCAACGTCATCTCGAAATCCGGTACAACCACAGAGCCAGCCATTGCCTTCCGCGTCTTTGAGGAGCTCCTTGTCAAGAAGTACGGCCGTGAAGGCGCCAACAAGCGTATTTATGCCACAACGGACAAAGCCAAAGGCGCTGTAAAAGTCAATGCTGACGCTAATGGCTGGGAAACTTTTGTCGTGCCAGATTCAGTCGGCGGCCGCTTCTCAGTGCTGACTCCGGTTGGCCTGCTGCCGATTGCCGCTTCAGGCGCCGATATCCAGAAACTGATGGATGGTGCCAACCAAGCCCGCAAAGACTACACAGAAACGGACATCCGCAAGAATGACGCCTACGCATATGCTGCGCTGCGCAACATTCTCTACCGTAAAGGTAAATTCTCAGAAATCCTGATTAATTACGAGCCAAGCCTGCAGTATTTCGCTGAATGGTGGAAACAGCTGGCCGGCGAGTCTGAAGGCAAAGACCAGAAGGGCATCTATCCAACCTCTGCCAACTTCTCAACTGACCTTCATTCCTTGGGACAATGGATTCAGGAAGGCACCCGCACAGTTTTCGAAACGGCGATTCGGGTTGAAAAGCCGCGCAAAAACATCACCATACCAAAGATGGATGCCGATTTAGACGGATTGCGCTACATTGAAGGCAAAGACGTTGATTTTGTCAATAAAAAAGCAGCTGACGGTGTCTTGCTTGCTCACACAGACGGCAACGTCCCAAATATGTACATCACAATCCCCGAGCAGGACGAATTCACCCTCGGCTATCTGATTTACTTCTTCGAGCTTGCTATCAGCATCTCAGGCTACCTGAACGGCATCAATCCATTCGACCAGCCAGGCGTTGAAGCCTACAAGAAGAACATGTTCGGTCTCCTGGGCAAGCCGGGTTACGAGGCATTGACTGCAGAGCTGAACGCGCGTCTTTAATAAAAAAACAGAAATCAAAACAAAAAATGAGCTCATATCACAATGAACAGAGCTCATTTTTGTTTTCCTGCAGAAATGAGAAATATGTGCTGAGAAGCGTTAATCCGCGTTGCTTTAACTTGCAGGCTATTATTTTTTATGTTAGACTAAACTCATCATGACGACAAAAGAAATAAACCGTGAGCTCATTCTGGCCGAGCACATGCGCTTTGAGACCGACCGGCTGATTCTGCGGAAAATAAGATTTGATGACGCGGCCGATTTGCTGAAATACCATGGCGATGCCGAAATCGCACAGCTGGCGGGCTTTGAAGTCCTGAAAACACTAGAAGATGCGCAGCTGGATATTTTGAATTTCGCCTTTAAGAACATGCTGACAAGCTGGGCGCTTGAGCTGAAGTCAAGCGGGCAGATGATTGGCGACATTGCGCTGGGAGTTGAAGGTGACAAAGCAGATTTTTACTTCTGTCTGAATCGAAATTTCTGGAAACAAGGCTTAGCAACGGAAGCCGCTGCCTGCCTACGGGATTTTTATTTTGGGGAGCTGGAAATTGAAGTGCTCACAGCTGACCATTTTGTTGAAAATAAAGCCTCAGGCCGCGTCATGGAAAAAATCGGCATGCGCCGCTACGGCCAATACTTTGACCTCGATGAAAACGACCATGCACGATTGACCGAATACTATGCTCTGACACGAGAGGATTACCTGAAGAAAGAGAATTAAACAATGAAGAAGAATTTACATACATTTCCAGTCGGTGTTTTGGCGACACTTATATTCTTTGTAATTGGCTATTTCTACAGTTTCCGCTTTGCCTGGTTAGCTTTTCTGGCAGTTCCGATTTTCCGCTGGTTCGCCGATTCTTCACAAACTGCCTACGCAGACTCTTCTGATTCATTCACAGCAAACGCTTTTGGTGAAAATCGCTCTTGGAATGGAACGAGAGTCCCAGTAGATATTCGCAAATAAATATTACTAATTACAAAAAATAACGAACTAATTCAAACTTAAATATCAGATTTGAATTAGTTTTTTTTATCCCTGAATTTCACAAGTTTGTCCCAGAACCCTTGCATACAGAAAAGGAAATGTTAAACTATGATTATGAAGATTGAAAAGAGAATTGATAAGTCTTTGAAAGAAACTGTGGTTCTGGTGCATTGCCGAAGTGACGAAGAATTTCAGAAAATTTTCAGTAAGCTGGATGATGGTGAGCGTCTCAGTCTGGATACCGTGGATGGCCTGAGACGCATCTCGCAAGCGGAGCTCATCTATATCGAGGTCGTCGGAAATTATCTGGAGCTGCATTTATCTGAAAGTGATAAGCTCTATCGGCTGCGCTCGCCGCTCTACAAGTTCATGGCCAACCTGTCGGACGATTTCATCCAAGTTTCGCGCTCCTACGTCATCAATTTCACACAGCTCAACTCAGTAGAAGCGGACCTGATAAACGGCATGGTCGTGCGCGTCGGCGCTGCAAACGTGAAAATCCCGATTTCGCGCGCTTATTTAAAGAATATTTATGCAAAGGCAGGTATGAAAAATGAAAAAATACATTGACTCAATGCTGGTAGGTCTTGGCATCGGCTCCTTCATACTGACAATCTATGCCGCGATTTACTGGGGATTCTGGTTTGTCCTCCTCGTCCTCATCCAGAGCGCACTACAAGGCCTCGCCTCAGTCATCATCCACAAAAATCTCCCCCTGCCTTATCTGGCAAGATTCATAATACATGCGCTGACCAGTTACCTGCTCGCCTTTACACTCTTACTTTACATGATGCTGGCCTGGAAAGTGCCCGTGAATGCAATATTCAGCTTCAGCATCAGCTGGGTCGTCAGTTTCGCCGTTATTTACACCTATTTTTACTTCCGGGACCGTCACACGGCCGAGAAAATCAACCAAAAGTTAGGAGCCAACCATGAAAATCACCAATCTTGAAATGAAGTTCGACGAAAAGACAGTTTTGTCCAATATCAACCTTGAGGTGAAAAACGGCGAACGCCTTGCCATACTTGGAGAAAACGGCTGCGGAAAGACAACCCTGCTCAACATAATCAACCAAGGCCTAAAACAAACCAGCGGAAGAATTGACTACCAAGACCTAAAACTCACGAACAAGAACCGCTGCTACATCATGCAGCACGAAGTCTTACCCGATGAAATCAAAGTCTCCGAGGCCCTGAAACTCTTTGCCAGAGACAAAAATGCCCTCAGCAAAGGCCGCCAGCTCGCTGAAAAATTCAACCTCACAGCCGTCATGAACAAACGCTTCGCGCGCCTGTCCGGCGGCGAAAAACAGAAACTCTTCCTGATTTCAAACCTCCAGAACTCACCAGAATACTTCTTCCTTGACGAGATTACCACAGGCCTAGACTACAATTCCCGAGACGACCTGCTGAGCTTCCTGAGCGAAGTGCTTGAGCAGAACGCAAACACACTCTTTCTCGTCACCCACTACATCGAAGAAGCCATGCGCCTCTGCACACGCTTCATCGTCATCAAGAACGGCCGCATCACAGCAGATTTAACCAAAGACCAGCTGATTGAGCATAATTATAGCCTCGTCAAGTTCGACCAGGCCATGCCGGAGTTCGAGCGGGCAAACACACTTGACTTCAGCTACAAAATCGCCAAATCACAGCTCAACAAAACACTCAGCCGGCATTTCGACCATGTCATCAGCTACGAGCGCGATTTCACACGTAACCTCGGCGAAATCATTTCCTCAGAATAAGGAGACAATAATAATGAAAAATTTCCCAAAATACCTGGCAACCGAGCTGAAACTCCGCTTCCGCCTGCCAGTCTCCGTTTTCTTCATCTTCATTTTCCCGATATTCCTCATGGTCGTCTTTGCAGAAAGCTTCGGCCAGCAAATGCCCAACTACATCCCTGAAAACATCTCCTTAATCATGTTCTACGCCGTGCTGTCAGCCAGCGTAGTCAGCTTTTCAAACGACATCAGCGCCTACAAAAACGACAATTTCTATTTCCTGCTCGAGCGCCGGGCGGGCAGCAAAATCGCCTATCTCCTGGCGCAGCTTGCGGCCTTTGTCCTCATCATCTTTTTATCGACCCTGGCAATTCTCGCGGTGGCGCACCTCAGATACAGCTACGTCCTGCCTGACCTGGGAACCCTGCTCCTCTTCTACATCAAACTTTATATTTATTCATGCCCATTTTTCCTGCTGGCCATCATCATCGGATTACTCAGCAAAACCGCCTCCATGGCAAGCGCAATCGCAACTCCCCTGATGTTCATTTCCTATTTTTTAGGGGGAATGATGGTGCCTTACGCAGGATTCACAGGCACGATAAAAACCGTATCCGGACATTTCTTCCTCACACAGCTCCTGTCGGACCTGACCCACACCCTAACGAATAATTATACAGTACGTCCCAACTGGAGCCTTATCGCCCTCAGTGTAGGAGCCATCCTGCTTGTCGCAGTCTTTGTCTTAAAAAATTCGGCTTTCGTCAGAAAATAATGACAGAACGGAATTGAACTCAACACGCCTCAGGCGTGTTTTACATCTTGGCACTTTACAAATCAGACTTCAGGGGCTAAAATAGAACTATCATGGAATCTGACGATTTAGAAAAAGAAGAAAAGCAAAACGAGCGCGAAGCGACGCGAAATCTTTATATCCTCTGGTTCGGCGTATTTATGGCGGGCATGGGCTTCTCGGCGATTATGCCTTTCCTGCCGCTTTATATCGCGGATTTGGGACATTTCAGCAAGCCGGTTCTGAACTTGCTGGCAAGTACCACTTTTGCGATTACCTTTGTGATGACGGCGATTATTTCGCCAATCTGGGGCAAGCTGGCCGACAAATACGGCCGCCGGCCGATGATTCTGCGGGCCTCGCTGGGCATGGCGATTGTGATTGCGCTGATGGCTTTTGTGACAAATGTCTGGCAGCTGATGCTGCTGCGGGCGCTTCAGGGCTTGTGCGGCGGCTTTATTTCAAACTCAACGGCTCTGATTGCCACGCAGACACCGCGAGACAAAGCCGGGCGCGCCCTGGGAATTCTAGTGACCGGGCAAACCGCCGGCAATCTGCTGGGGCCGCTCTTAGGCGGTGTCATCGCAGCAGCAGTTGGTTACCGCGGAAGCTTCCTGATGACGGGCTCGCTCCTGTTTCTGGCCTTCCTGCTCTGCCTGTTTTTTGTAACAGAAAGTCATAAGCCTGGTGAGGCTTCGGACAAATCCGATCAGCCGGCGGATGCACATCCGTTTAGACACTTGAACAATAAAAGTCTGATTTTCGGTCTCTTTCTCACAACGACCGTTATTCAGATTGTCAACACCGGCATCAATCCGATTATGGCTCTGTTTGTCCAGGAAATCAATCATACGAACTGGTCAACCACGCTGCTTGTCGGTATCATCGCGGCGCTGCCCGGGATTTCTACAATTATCGCCGCACCGCGTTTCGGCAAGCTTGGTGATAAAATCGGTCCGCAGTATCTGCTCATCGGCGGTTTCGTCTTTGCTTTCTGCGTGCAGGTTCCGACGGCTTTTGTCGGCAGCGTTTTTCTGCTCATGGTCTTCCGCTTTCTCATCGGCGTTTCCGACGCCACCATGCTGCCGCAGATTAACTCGCTTCTGACTAAATCGGTGCCGAGCGAAATGATTAGTCGAATTTTTGCTTACAACCAGAGCTTCTCCAGCATCGGCAATGTTATCGGCCCAATGGTCGGCGGTGTCGTGGCCACCATGTTCGGCTACCGCGGGGTTTTCCTCTCGGGCGCACTCTTTATTTTAGTGAATTTTATCCATTTTCTGACGACGACAAAGGAAATCCGGAAGTAATCATTTTTTCTGAGAGATAATTTCAAAAAGAAAGCAATATCGGCAAAAGAATGGAAAATTTCAATACCAAGTTGGACATTCTCCGAAAACCATGTTTTCATCTAGTTTCTCAGTCGTTTTTTCGAGGAACAACTCATTTGGCGACAAGAAGTTTTTCGACTTTCTGGGATAGTCGTTGA
>NZ_BAAGGQ010000027.1:0-16700 GCF_054658595.1 Lactovum odontotermitis | reverse complement strand
CAATGATGCTATCAATATCTATCCCCATTTTTTTCAGATCTTCATATGTATAAATTGCATTCAGTCTATTGTAAAAAAGATTAGCAACCACTTTTGTCTTGCCTAATGGGAACATTGAATTGGTAATATACACTAATTTTTCAAAATCATTAAGCTCAGTATTCTCTATGAGGGTTTCTAACCCCTTTTTAAATTTTCCTAAGGTAGATTTAGAAATAGATGATGTTGTCGCCTTTGCTTGTGCGTATATTTTTTTGTCATTTGAAAGTAGAATCTCAATATCCTGATGAGGTGCTTCTATTGAAATCTCTTTTATATCTTTGATATTTTCCAGAGTTAGAATTAATCCAGCTACTTCTTGAAACTCAAATCCAAAAACAGTCGGTTGTGCATTTCTATTTATTTCTTGATCTCTCATTTTGTTTCCTATTCATCATTCAAACAATGTCTGTTCTAATTTTATAAGTTACCTCTTAACCACTCGCGCTATATATATCTTAGCTGTATAAACTTTGCGGTCTTAGAGTTCTATATTTTACTAAATTATACATTTTGTGCAGCTACCAGTCAATTGTAAATACAGATAATTTTATTTTTATTATAACAGAAAAACCAACTACGAAAGGTAGATGATTTTATAACACACTGATTCCAAGAGGTGCGGCAATACTTAAGCCCCTTTCTCAGAACCCGGACATTTGGTTGTAAACTGTCTATCGTTGTTTCATCTCATTGAGCTGTGATAGCTGATTATCACCCAAACGGATGCATCCTATTATAGAACGAATCCTTATAATTCTCTTTCAAGTACTCGGCAACACTGTCATCATCAGAATAAAGAAACTTCTTATTAAGACCAATCAAATCTAATTGCTTCAAGATTTCTCTTTTTGCTATCGCGGGTATCTTCAATGTAGCTGCAGGAAGAATAGGTTGAAAAATTCCCTGGTTATCCCCGTAACTAGTGGTTAATTGATAAATAAAAGAACCATCTTGATTTCTCATTCGGTCAAAAATAACAGTTGGCTTGATTAATAAGTATCGAAGCTGAGGAAAATATTCTCCACCTGTGATACCAATCAGCTTGAACGCTAAACTGATAATTGCTTCAAATTTTTTGGATAAATCGTCATCAATTGTCCTGCTCTTATCATGAAAACTTTCAATACAACCCAGTACATCTTTATAATATTTTGAGAATTCAGGATTGTTTTTTTCGTACTGTTTCCACGCTTCTTCATTTTGATACTGAATTTGAAACATTTCTGAACCTTGAAATAAATCAAAAACATATTGATTCTCTTGTTCCATCAAATCTTTCTGAATCATGTCATCATCAATATAACTAGACCACCTAAACCAAATTTTCTGTTTGGTTATATCTTCAGAAAATAGCCTCTTCGTTAAGTCCTTGTATGGGCTATACTGAAATTGCCTTTTATCCGGTTCTCCACTTCTAGCATCATAAATTGAATCATTAAACAAATACAAAAAGCCATCCTCTTTGCCATTTGATTCACAGGCAAAGTACAAGGCTACCAAAGGATTCGAGGTAATATCAAGCAACTCAGTTGGCAGACCATGGTGCTGAGAATAGGCCAGAAAATTTTCAACTTCTCTTGAGGATAATTTCTGTCCTATTTCTCTAAAAAATTTTTCTCGTAATTTAAGCAAGTCAACAAACACCTTATCATTATCAAGCATCCACCGATAACCACTAGCTAAATTTTTCGTATCGCCATAGTCTTTAGACTCGCCTCTAAAATACCAGTTTTCATTATACTGAATGTCAAGTTGAGTGATAAACTCTTGCAAATTGTTAATTTTATCCATTTAGCACCTCAATCTTCACTCGAAGATTTCTTAAAATTTTCCGCTTGCTCTAATGCTTATTTGGTTTCAATCCGGCAATAATATCTTGTTTTCTTTTCTTCTCAAGTATATTGTCCAGAATCATACAAAATACTGTTTTCAAGCTGTTAAAATTATCAACTCCTTCTTGATCACTCTTTGCGACGTGGGTGATATCACTCATTTCTCCAAAAAGGCCGTAATCATTCTCTTTTAATTCTGGTGGTATAATATCGGAAACTTCGTTAGCTTTATCCAATTTTCCTTTAAAACTTCCAGGAATATCCTGTATATTTTCCCGTGTCAAAGTATCGACAAGTAAAGTTTCATATGCTTTTCTAAGGTAAACAACACTTCCAACTCCCAAGTTCTGGCTGTAAGCTTTCTCAGCTTTTTCTAGTAGCTCTGCCTCTTTCGGAAACTCTTCCAGATATTTTTCAATATAAAGCAGCCTGCTTTTCGTTTGGTCTGGGTATTCACCATACTTTACCAAATCATAAGGATGTCTATCAGACTTATTTCCTTCCCCCAGAAAATATGACATATATACTTTCTCACCACAAGTTGGACAAGTCATTCTAACCACAAGTGTGTCTCCAAGTACCTTCACATTTTCCAAATCATAGGGAGCATAATTCGAATTAAGATCACGATCTTTCAACGCAGAAAAAGTTTTTACCCCATTGCACTTCATACAAAACAAATCAGCTGTGGAATTCTCGGCTTCAGTTACAAATGGTGCATAAAGTCCAAACGCCCAAAGGCTTGTTCCCATTCGCTTGAGCAATAAATCGGCTTTGCTGATAATTCGCTAAATTTATTTTCCATCTACCCTCCATTTTTTTGCAAAATAACCTTATTTCTAATTATACTTTTAATTAAAGAATCTGTCAATTAGGGATAAAGCTACTCTTTATTGTTTCATAATTTTCAAAAAAAAAAAGAAAAACCACCCGCTCAAAGCAAATGGCTTAACAAAGCACTGATTCCAAGATGTGGGTCAATACTCGAACCCTTTTCAGATCCAGGACACTTGGTCGTGGACTACTATATTTATTGTAGCTTATTCTAGCATAGAAAGATGAAAAACGCAATCATTTGATTGCAAAAAGATACAGATTTACGTGTTTTGTATGCATTTGCATTTTCTGAAATGTTCTTGCTCTTAGAAATGGATCAAAAACATTATTGGTCTATCCGATAAATTTCCCGCACAATCCAGCCAATATTAGTGTAGGGATTCGAGATTTTATCAAGCCCCCTACCCATATCCCGTGACTTTTCGAGTGCATAGCACAGTGAATCGCATATTTTTCCTAACTGATTTTCTTCCGCCTTTTTATACCTTTTCTTCAGATACTGGCTCAGCTTTTTTTCGAGCTCTTTTCGGCTCAATGACTTTCCTGCTTTCTCAAAGTGCAAGAGGAGCCACAGTTCAAAGGCCTCATTGGAAAATCCAATCTGATAGCCATACTCATCAGCTCTAGAGAATGTTTTCTGTAAATCTTCCATGCTCAGGTCATCCTTGTCGAAAACGACATAAATTTTTTCTAGTAAATAGATTTTTTCCATGATCTTTATATTCATGGTTTCACCATATTTATCAATCAACCTTGTAATAGCAGCTACTTGTTCCTGAAGCCCCTGTTCTTTTGCTCTATCACCGTACCTAATATAATAAAATATCAACTCTAAATCGTTATAGGATGCAAGTCCTAAAACCAGCCTCACTCTTATCTCTTCTTTAAGATTTTATTCTGAGTTTTAAGCTCGTTCGCGATTTCTTTCAAATAACCCGTGGAATCCTTCCCTTTTTTGTAGGAATACAGCTCAAAAGTGTCACTCTTCTCTAATGCTTCGTGTGCCAACAAGTGAGTTAACCTCCCTTTGTCGCCACGCTCCCACCTGAGACCACTTGAATCCGTGAAACGGAGCCCAAACTCGCTTCCTTTATCAAATTCAACTTCCGTGCGAAATATTCCAGGTGGGATGATTTTAATATACTCTTCAGATAGAAATCCTCCTCCGAGATGAGAGATGACTTCCACTTTATAAATCGGACCTTGCGAATTATTACTGATGATTGCGAACATTTTTCCAGTATAATCCGATTCTTCCGCCCAAATCGCAACATTATATGCTTGCGTGGTCTGTCTTTGTAGCTCAACCTGCGTCTTCATTAGACGATTTTGTCTGTAAGCAATTACAACCTGAAAAACCACAGCTATTGCTGATGCTGCCCCAGCTAATACTGAAATGAATGTTAAGGTTATTTCCATGAGCTCCCCCTAACTTCGAATTGAATGATAAGTCTTTATTTATGAAGATTACACTTCACTAAAATGATATGTCTTTTCAAATTCTTTAAACAAATAAACAAGCATTTGCTTTTCCTGTGGATTCAATTCAGGATACTCATCTTCCGAGTGTCTGGAATGGCTGGAAATATTAACAACACGTGCTTCATAGTTCTTTTTGCTCCCATCATCCGGCAATAAATCTGTCCACTTTTCATAACCTAAAAAAGTTGAAGTTTTTTCGTACAGATTTCTCAAAAAGTTGAAATGATACTTCTGAATGTCATTATTTTTTATTGCCGTGTTCAATTCATTTTTTAAGAAAAGATGGTAAGCAAAAGGAGAATCATCATCTTGCCTTATTAACTCATATGTTGAATCTTCAAGCTTTTCCAGTCTTAAGCGCTGTGATTTTTTTAACTCATTGTATAAAACATTATAGAAAAGCGGATTATGTGTCGTAATAATGAACCTAACATCAGACTCGCAAGACTTGATAAGCGCACCTAAATTAGAAGCAACCTCAATCAAATGATTTTCATCTAGAGAAGTCACAGGGTCATCAATGAAGACATATTCTAACGCGTCAAAGTCAGCAGTGCTCCTATCTTCTGGCTCGGGAATGTTCAACTCTTCAATCACTAATTCTAGAAGAGAGTAGAAAATGGACCAGATAAAATTACTTTCCTCACCTTTCGAAATCTTTATTCCTTCAAACTTTTCGGTACTTCCATCATTTCCCTGCTGATAAGAAAAACAAATCCCATCTATAATTTCTTTACTACCATTGCCTCGAAGCAGATTTCCATCTATATCCAATCGACGAATAAAAACTGGTGTCAATTTGTCATTGGTATAATGCCGGAAATTCTCTGCGATTCTCTCCTCCAAACCTGAATCGGTGATGAGCCAAGATATAAAACGATTTGGCTGAATTTGAAGCACCCTCCCGAGATTTTCAATAAAGTCATTATCCCAATAAAATAAGTCTTCAGTAAAGGCGTTGTAATATAGGATTTTGTCACGAGTAAGACTACCAGTCCCATCTTCATTTGTATCAAGATTTTGGATTAGATTTTTAAACTCAAGCGATAACCGCGTCTTTCCAGTTCCATTAAAAGCATAAATAAGTTGAACCTTTTTATTACAACTTTTCAATTCCTGTGCGATTTCATTTAATGACTTTCCCATAATCTTTTACTTTCATTACTGTTTGTTTTTAAAGCTAAATAACTCCTCTCGCCAGTACTCATACTGCTTCTGGCGGAGCTCGATTTCTTTTGGTAATCCGTCTGATAAATCTGAAGTGAGCTGGTCAAACCTATCAAGAATGTCTACAATACGTTTTTGTTCTGCTAAAGATGGAATTGGAAACTTCCATTTTCTTAGTTTTTCCATCTGTACTGACGGAAAACTTGAAGTACTGATATCTCGTTTTGCCTGCTCATCTAGCATAAAGAAATAATAATAAACAAATTTAGTGTCAAGCCATTTGCGCAACCCCATTTTGATTGTGAAGTTTGTGAACCGTTGATTACACATGTAATCAACGGTAATAAGCGCATGTTCACCAATCGTGGCTGTTGTTGCCATAATAAGTGAATTAGCAGGAAACAGTTTTCCTTTTATTCCTGAATGATGAACTTTTTGAATGGCCTCATCTAAAACGTTGCCATGACTTCGCAAGTCCTCCATACGAAACCATGGAATATCTCCATTTGACCAATAGTTTTTGTTTGCCTTACTAGGTGTATAACCATTCTTCAAGTCAAAGACTTCTTCAACAGTCGTCCAAATCACGCGCACAATATCATCAAGCGAAACGCCAACTTTTTCAGCAGCTTCTCTTAAAACAAATAAATATCCACTAGTTAACGGCTGGCTGGCTGGCTGGCTGGCTGGCTGGCTGGCTGGCTGGCTGGCTTTAGCACTATTTGAGTCAAAAGTCAAGAGCTGTTCACGATAATATTCATATTGCTTTTGACGTAAGGCGATTTCCTCAGGTAAAAGTCCAGAAACGTCTTCGGTCAAAGCTTGGAATTTGTCTAAAATCTCTACAATTTTGGATTGAAGTTTGAGTGGAGGGAGTGGAATCTTTACTTTTTCTATCATTGGTTTGGTTAAGCTTGGAATGCCTGTTTGAACTCCGCCAAGTTCAACCTGAGTCAAAATATAATTCAAGTATTTTATAGAAATAATTTCAGTATTAGGAATTAAAGTAAGAAGACGAACAATCGGCGTGAACTTAGATTCTCTAACAGCATGCCAGCCCAATGTTCCACGTGCAGAAATAGTAACTGCCTCTTTGTCAATTCTATAACTATCTGTGAACCCATATAAGCTCTGAGTCCCAGTTCCGTTTGAGTAAATTGGATAAGGAAATTCTTGACTGGGCTCTTTCTGTCCTTTGTTATAATTTTCTGGCAAATCTCCACCCGCAAATATACTAGCAACCTCTCCTAGACTTGTCCACCGAACATTGAGTGATTCTGACGAATCACTCAGAGAGTCACTCTCTGGGAAAGTCAGCAGCCGATCCCGATAAAAAGAATACTGCTTTTGGCGTAACGTCAATTCTGCCGTCAATTCTGCCGTCAATTCTGTAACATAATCTGTCATTTTGTCAAGTATTTCGACACATTTTTGTTGAATTTCTATAGACGGAATTGGGATTTCTATCTGAGAAAAATTACTAATCCAAAGACGTTTATGTCCTGCCGCGTATATCTCCACTTTTTGTATAGTCTGCATAAAATAAAAAATATATTTTTGCATTACTTCATTTTCATTTTTTGTAGTAATAATCTTCGTTGCTGAACTTTTTACCTTAAAATCGAAATCAATCCAGCGGCTTGCAGATGTAAAATCATCAAACAAAATAACTGGTGATTCACTTGCTTTTCTAACCCCTTCTTGCTCATCAGTATAACCAAGAATAAATGTTTTCCCCGCTGTTAAAACTGGTGTCTTAAATTTCTCATCATAATTTGTATTTTTGACAATGTATTTTGTTGGCTGCTCATAGTCTGTCACTTCTCCAAGTAGAAGCAAGTCCACCTCAGCAACTCTAATTAATTCTAAAAGATTATTTTCCTGCATCTCCAACCTCCTTTTTTATTTCGTTAATTTGTAGATTGAAATCGGCATGCTCCTTTTCTAGCATAAAGTATAGTATTTCCTCAAATAGAGCATCATACAGCGCGTTAACTTTCTTCGTTCCCAGCATGTCAACTCTTTGTTTATTCTTTTTAAGTCCATGTCTGAGCATAAAATTGTTAAAGACATACTCGATGTTTTTATCTTTAATTTTCCCTTGCTTTTGCTCAAGGTACTTATGTAGATTCGTCAGAATGTTCGCCTTTCCTTCAATGTTATCTTTGTTACGATAGTGAGAATAGCTCAGAATTGATAAAGCTAGTCTTTCATTATCCGGGAGAATAATGTCTGACACGACTGTTACAACTTCATCATTCGGAACGACAATTTTCTTGTTAGGCTCAATTTCTACAATTCTTTGATTCGATTTTTCTAAAATAAGATCTATGTTTTTCATGATTGAGTGTCTAATGTCGGAATAATTATACTTATACCTAAACACATTCGAAAAATTCAATGCCTTTAGTTCTTGGAACATTAGTATGATAATCTCTATAAATAAGTCAAGTTTATCAATCGTCTGAATTCCATACCTCACACGATTAAGTTCCAAATAATCTAAAAAACTATCGATTGTTATGAAAGTGTTTCTGCTCTCAAAATCAATGAAGTTTTCTCTTAGAATGTCTAAGACAGAATAGCTATAGTAGCCGTTCTTCGAAACAGTATTTCCATTTTCTATCAACGCCCACAAGTTTTCATACTCCTGCTGAATATCTAATTCCTTATTTGACAAAATGTCCCAGATATTTTTTCTTTCAGTCATTTTCTTCTTTCCGCTTTCTTACCAGAGTGATAAAAATCCATCAAATTTTAGCAACTATTGTTTATACTTTGGTTCTTTACTACTATAAAATATTCGCATAGACATCATTTCGTCTGATGTTCTCTTTTCGTCCTATCTTCAAATTCATTAGCATCAAATAATGTTGTCTGCCCTAAATCTACTTCTAATTTATTCGCTCTTAACTCGGTCATTTCTGGTTTATGATTAAAGGAAAACACATGATTTTTATCAGATGCGTATTTGTTGACGAACAAAACATCAAAATTTGTCTTTTCTTCGCCCTCTCTTACCTTTCTTCTAAGAGTACAATCAATATAAAAACCGGTGTTGAACTGTATTTGATTGCTCTGCGCAGCCCACAAAAATTCTCTATCCTTGACATAAAAGCGAATTCTTTCATCTTCATATTCTCCAGACCACATTTCATTACTGCCTGCAACAATAACAGGCGAAATAATGTAAATCTTGGCATTTGGAATTTCATCGTTTTCATTTTCACAAGAGAATATATAGTCATCAAAACTGGCACTAGATATTGTGGCAATCTCTTTACCATTTCCGGCTATCACTATTTCTTTTATAGTCTTATCGGATTTATTAGCTTTGAAAAATGCGTTTTTCTGTTTCTTTGACACTGGTAATGCTTCAATATAGATTTCAGTCTGTTGGAGCGTCAAGGTTCCATTGTTATACTTTTCTTGAATATCTATGAGCGTTTGTACCTCTTCAAGCTTGCTGGACTTAGGTTTTGGATTTGGAGAAAAAAACTTTGCCGTTGCAGCCGTTAAAATCACGGAAGCCAGTGGAGAAATTACTTCTTTGTTTTCTCCTATAAATACAGCAATATCACTTAAGAAACTCCCTTGAATCCTAGCAACATTTCTAATTTCTATTTTTACCTCCACTGCTTTCGCCACACCACGTAGATAGTCAATAAATGCTTTTTCAGATTTGTTAAGAGTCAATGCATCTATTTCATGGAGTTGTGTATCCTCGAATTTCCATTTTATTTGGTAATCACACTTCACGAAATGAGCTGCCTCATTCGAGATTGAGTGACGTACATGGATAAATTTACGGGATGTAGACTTAGGCTTCTTGAACGTTCTTTTTCCAATACGGGTATCGCGTTTCTGCAGGTTTTTATGCTCAGTTTGTAGTCTTCTGCGACGATTATTAAAACTAGCTTTCATGGAAGGAAAGTTTGATTTGACACGCGTCGATTTACGCGATTTATGTACAAATTGGTTGGTTGTATGCATTAACTATGTTTGCTTTTCTCCATTACCTACACCGTCAAATGAAAATAGTGTCGGAAAGCAATCCTTTCATCTTTTTTGATTTAAGATGTCGACACAGGTTCATCATTCTCTACTCCAAAATTCGACAAAATCAATTTTTTGTTCATTTTCATTTTACCATTGATTTCATCAAAGTCAATCCGTTTTCAGACGTTTTGTTCTTTTTCCTTGGTTTCAACTTGACATCCGCTTCAAAGCTTGATACAATCTATCCAATCAATAAGGTTTCGTGCGCGAGCCTTTGGGAAAATCTTTTGTGATTTATCAGTCAGTTTTTCAGCTGGCTGTTTTTTTACCATTACTTTCATCTACTTTTCTACATGTAGATTTTTCTACTTTTCTACTTTTTACTTGACATCTGAGCTCGAGCTCTGTATAATTAACTCAATCGATGAAGTTCCGTGCGCGGACTTCTGTGGAAAAAATCTTCGAGGTTTTATCAGCTCTTGCTTCGGCTTTAGCTGTTTTTTATTGCCTCGAAATGGTCTGCGCAGGTCATTATTTCGTTTAATAATTTGCGCTCATTTTCCTGCGGTTTCAGCTGAAATATAAAATCCACGGCTTTCTTACGATAACGATTTTCAAATTTCCCATCACGTCGTTTCGCAAAGCCTAGAAAAATACTTAACGGTGTAAAATGAAAAAGTGAATTTCTTAGCTCGACAAGATTGAAAAAGTTTTGAGTGATATTTCCTGTTCTTAAAAAATCATATCCAATGATAATTTGGTTGAATATTGTTTTTTGGTTCTTAAGCAGCCATATAATCAGATGTCTGAGTTCACCGAAAGTCATTTTTGTGATATATTTCCACGTTTCTTCTGCCTGATAAAGTGGTAACCCTTTTACTTCTACCCTTTTTATCTCTGCAATAAGTGAATTCCTTTTCTCAGCTTCTAAAACATTGTTTTCAATCAAATTACTTACAGGATAAGTCACTCGACTGTTAATCACACGCGCAAACTGTAAACATGGCAACCATTTTCAATTTTTTCCGCAAATCTAACCTTACTACAAGAAATAACATTAAAATAATTACTATCTCGTAAATAGACTTTGGCATTTTCTTTATCCGAAAAAATGATAGCTTTAGTCTTCTCAAGATAATCTATCTGCTCATCTAAACTCTTAAAGGGCTTCGCCATCAAATCTCCCTGTATCTTTCCATTTCTTTCCTGTATTTCATTCACTCAACTCTTTCACAATCTCATCAATCTCCCCCCGAAGCCGGGTAATCTTCTCAACCGTCGCCGCAATCTCGCCGTTCAGCACATCGATATCAATCTTCTCCGTTAAATCCTCTGCCTCCACATAACTCGAAACCGAAAGATTATAGCTATTTGCGACAATGTCCTCATATTTGACAGATTTCGAAAAATAGTCTTTTTCTTCCTTTTTGTCAAAATGGGAGAGGATTTTGTCAATATTCACGTCTAGAAGCACGTTATTATTTGTTTCTTTCTTGAACTCCCGGCTGGCGTCAATGAAGAATGTATCTGTATCTGGCTTGTTTTTCGCAAGTATCAAAATACAGGTCGCAATGCTGGTGCCGAAGAAAAGGTTTGCTGGCAGCTGAATCACGGCTTCTACAAAGTTCGTGTCCACCAAGTACTTGCGGATTTTTTGTTCTGCCCCGCCGCGATAGAATATTCCTGGAAAGGTGACGATTGCCGCGCGTCCTTTGGCTGAGAGATAGCTCAGTGCATGCATAATGAAGGCAAAGTCAGCTTTTGACTTTGGCGCCAGAACACCCGCGGGACTAAAACGGTCATCGTTAATCAAGGTCGGGTCATCCGAGCCAATCCACTTGATGGAATAAGGCGGGTTGGAGACGATGGCGTCAAAAGGCTTGTCGTCGTTGTGCAGAGGATTTGTGAGCGTATCGCCGCGTTTGATGCTGAACATGTCATAGTTGATGTTGTGCAGGAACATGTTCATGCGCGCAAGGTTATAGGTGGTCATGTTGATTTCCTGACCGAAAAAGCCCTCCTCGATAATGTGCTCCGAGAACTGCTTTTTGGCTTGTAGCAAAAGGGAGCCCGAGCCACAGGCAGGGTCATAGATTTTGTTGACTTTATTCTGCTCATTTTTGCCTAGCATAACAATTTTCGCGAGTAGTTTCGACACGCTCTGCGGCGTGAAAAATTCACCTCCGGATTTCCCCGCGTTCGAGGCATAGTTTGAAATCAGAAATTCATAGGCATCACCGAAGAGGTCGATTTGATTGTCCTCAAAGCGACCGAAGTTGAGCTGAGCGATTCCTTCCAGCACATCTGCCAGACGCTGGTTCTTCTCAGCCACAGTATTTCCCAGACGATTACTGGTCGTATCTAAATCGTCAAATAGCCCCTTGATGTCCGATTCTGAGGGGTACCCTGTAGCACTGGACTCAATCGCGGTGAAAATAGATTTAAGCTGTGTGTTTAAATCGTCGTTGCTGCGTGCCGTTTTAACAACATTTGAAAAGAGCTGACTCGGTGCAATGTAATAGCCTCTTGTCTTCACGGCATCATCAATATTTTCCGGTGTAATCTTCTCGTCCGGAATCTCGGAATAATTCACCTCTGGATCGCCCGCCTCAATATAATTCTGGAAGTTTTCACTGATAAAGCGATAAAACAGGATTCCTAAAATGTATTGTTTGAAGTCCCAGCCATCGACTGCACCACGCACGTTGTCAGCAATTGACCAAATTTTGCTTTGCAATTCTTTTCTTTCAGTTTGTGCTGTCATTTTCTATTTTTTCTCCAGACTTATTGCTTTTGTACTTTTCTAATTTTATCATTTTTTCGCCCTACTAAAAAATGGATAAAGCCTACTTATACAGCACCGCCAATGCCCTTGAATTTTTCAACAAGCGTACTGATTTTCTCATAGACAATTTGCTTTTTTGTGTGGTAGGCAGGATTTAATGGACTCATTTTCGGTAGAGATTCATTGAGTGCATTGCCGTTTTCACTCGCATATTCTTGTTTCAGCGAGATTTGGATGTAGCGTTTCGCGTTCTCTACATTCAGGGCCTCGTCCTGAATGAGTTGTGCGACTTCTTTCTTCTGCTCTTTTTGGGCAAATGTATAGAACTTTTCCAAAATCTCCGGACGATCTTTGATTGCATCAATGTCCGTGTTTCTGATGAAATCAACAATCAAGCTTTCTTTTGCACGATTTCCTATGCTTGCACGAATGGTACGAATGATTTCGTCAATGAGCTTGTCTTTGTCTGAAATCTTTTTGTTTGTCTCAAAAATCAATTCTAAGATGTAATCCAGATTGATTTCTTGCGATTTTAAGAGTTCAACCTCAAAGGTAACTGAATCCCAGTCTACAGTTGACTCTTCACTCTTCTGATTCCGTCGCTCGTTGTTATACCATTCTCTGATATCATTGTAGGTTGAACGATAATCCTGAATTTCACGTAGACTAGGTATTTCTAGTTCCTGCAAAGTAGCAATCTTCGCATCATCTAAATAGAATTTTGATTTCAATTCGGTTAGCGCTGCTTCGTCATTGAGATCAATTTCTTGTAAAGCTTGTAAACCCGCGAATTCATCATAGTTTTGCAAGATATTGTCCAACTTCAAAAACTCACCAAAGAGTTTTACGAATTCTTTTTTATCAGTTTCTCGATTTATTTTATCCGGCTCGGGGAATTTCTCTTTTAGCTCAGCGACAATATCCAAATAACCGCGCCGTGCTTCATCGCTTTCGCCATCTTTGAAGCCGTTCATATACTCGTCATAAGGCCGCTCAAGTAAAACTTCGGCGGTCTGTGACTTCCCAAATAGTGTGATTGCAGCCTTGGTTTTACTTTCTAGGTCACGGAAAGTTACGATGTTCCCGAACGATTTTGTCGCATCATAAATTCGGTTGGTCCTTGAAAATGCTTGTATCAATCCATGATACTGTAGG
This sequence comes from Lactovum odontotermitis, assembly GCF_054658595.1. Taxonomy (NCBI): domain Bacteria; kingdom Bacillati; phylum Bacillota; class Bacilli; order Lactobacillales; family Streptococcaceae; genus Lactovum; species Lactovum odontotermitis. The sequence goes on along the minus strand of NZ_BAAGGQ010000027.1, from coordinate 3,401 downwards.
TTTTTATCGACAAATAGAGTATTCAGAGTTGGTGCATCAAAGCCCGTCAGGAACATACCGACCACAATAAGCAGGTCGACTTCTCTATTCTTTACCCGCTTGGCCAGGTTCTTATAGTAATTCTGAAAGCTCTTGCCTTCAACTGAGTAAGATTCCTTAAAGTGTTGATTGTAGTCGCTGATGGCGCGTGTCAGGAATTCTTTTGCGCTCAGGTCAAGCGCTTGCGGCTCAAAATTTTCATCGCTAATCTCGCCGATGGCGCTCTGCTCTTCATTTGCGGCAAAGGAAAAAATAGTAGCAATCGTCAGCTTCTTCTCCTGATTTTCTTGCAATTCTTGTAGTTTTTCATAATAGAGCTTGGCTGCTTCGATGCTGGAAACCGCAAACATGGCGTTGAAGCCTTTACCAGCTGTGCGATGTGTCTTTTGTGAAAAATGGTTTAAGATGTACCCGGAAATTTCATGAATACGCGTCGGATGCAACAAGGCCTGTCTATTTTCTGCCGCTGAGAGCTTCTTTTCGTCAGTCTCAGCTTCAAGTCTGGCAAACTGTGGCCGAACGTCATTATAATCCACCATGAATTTAAGGACTTTTTGGTCACGAATGGCATCTGTGATAACATACGAATGTAGTTCAGGTCCAAAGACTGATTGTGTTGTGTCGCTGCCTAAGGCATTATCTGGAAAGATTGGTGTTCCCGTAAAGCCGAACTGATAATAATGCTTGAATTTCTTTCTCAGATTTTTCTGTGCCTCACCGAACTGGGAACGATGACATTCATCAAAAATGAAAACCACCTGTTTTTCATAAATCTCATGCTTATCCAGTTTCCTCATGAGATGATTCAGTTTTTGAATCGTTGTGACAATGATTTTATTATCTTCTTTTTCGATGTTGCGCTTCAGACCAGCCGTATTTTCTGAGCCATTGACCGAATCCGGCGAAAAGCGCTGGTATTCCTTCATCGTCTGATAGTCCAAATCCTTTCGATCTACCACAAAGAAGACCTTGTCAATGAAGTCAAGATCTGTCGCTAATCGAGCAGCCTTAAACGACGTCAACGTCTTTCCTGAACCTGTTGTATGCCAAATAAAACCGCCAGTTTCAGGCCCAGATTTTAATTTTGCTCCATGTGCAGAATTAATTTTCCAGAGGATTCGCTCAGTTGCTGCAATCTGATAGGGGCGCATGATTAGCAGCGTGTCATTTGCATCAAAAACGGAATAGTTAATCAGAACATTTAGTAAAGTATTCTTCCACAAAAAGGTAGCTGTAAAATCTTTCAAATCCCGGATAGGCTCATTATCTTTACGCGCCCAATTCATCGTAAAATCGAAAGAATTCTTGTCTCGCTTCGTCGTATTCGCGAAATAGCGCGTGTCAGTCCCATTTGAAATCACAAAAATCTGCAAATACTTGAAGAGTGAATTTTCAGAATTAAAACTTTCCTTACTGTAGCGATGAATCTGATTGAAAGCCTCACGAATCGATGTCCCGCGCTTTTTTAGCTCAATCTGCACTAAAGGCAGACCATTGACTAAAATCGTCACATCATAACGATTGGCATGACTCCCAGTCTGCTTCATCTGATTGATAACCTGAAGTTTATTACGAGCAATATTTTTCTTGTCCAGCAGATAAATATTTTGAATATGTCCATCATCGAAAATAAAATCACAAACATAATCATCGTGAATCTTGCGCGTGCGCTCAATAATACTGTCACTGGGATTATTGATATACTCTGTCAGAATGCGCTCCCATTCAGCATCCGAAAAATGCACATCATTCAATCCCTCAATTTGAACGCGTAGGTTTTCCTGTAAAGCCTCTGGTGTTGTCAGATAATTTAAATAATCATACCCCTGATGCTGCAGATCAAAAATTAACTCCCGCTCAAGATCTGCTTCTTTTTGATAACTACCTTTTTGCTCTATTTTTGTATATTTATCTAGGACGATAAAGTTGTTGGACTCTAGAATTGGGGCACTTTCCATTGCCTCGGTCATAAATTTTCTCCTCTGAATAACGTTCACACAAGTGATATGGACTAATTATAACATCTCAATATAGTTTTTACTAGAAATCACGAGAGTGATGGAATCATTAGCAAGGCATTTAGACATAGAAATCTCTGTCGAAAAAATTTCCCTCACAAGCCAGGCCAATCTCCATTTCCTCAATTGGATGTGTTCACTATTTTGTAGATTTTATTTTTAACAAAACGCAAAAACATTACTTATCCAATCCCGCAATTTTCCGCTGTTTCAGGTTCGCCTGATTTGCCACATAGGTCATAACCGTTTTAAATTCTTTCGCTGTGGCTTTATCAGATAAATCAGCAACGCTTTTGTTATATTTATCAACGATTTGTTTCACTTGTTCCTTTTCAGTCATCTAATTTGTCCTCCAGTTCCTCTATACTATAACGCTCAGGTAAGACCAACTGCACATTATCCGCTGCGTAATGAACTTCCGAAATATTATTTTGATAGTCTTTCACGATAATGTGTAAAACGACCTGCGGATGTCTCTCTTTTACTTTTTGGATGTTCTCTCTTGCCTTGAAATAAGCATTTATAAAGGTTTTCTTCGGAACTTTCCGTCCCTCCGTTATTTCTCGTTCTTTTGTAAATTGCCAAGCAATCTGCGGTTCCTGATAAACATAGAAAATCGTTACCCGAAAGCCCCTTTTTTCAGCACGACTAATGTTTTTCTCAGCAGATAATATCGCAAAGGTTGCATCAAGGATGAAGGAATATCCCTTTTCCAGCACAAATTTCAGTGCCTGCTCAACTAACCAGGAAGCTGCCTTTTGAAAATCTGATGAATTCTTTCCATTGTAATCAGGAAACTTTTCCCGAAAAGCATCAGCATCAATCACGACATGGTTATCATAATTTTCTGCTAAACCTGATGCGACTTCCGTTTTTCCCGCACCCGGACTCCCAGCCATAAATACTGCATCTTTTTCAGGGTCTGGTGACTTTCCGCGGATAATCTCGTTGATAAATTTATCTTTGTTTGTTTTGGCATACTCTAAGTATTTATCGTTCGCATTCACGGGCAAATTCCTCCTTTCGTTTTATTTTGCTAAATCATCATTTTCAATACTCACAACATCCCCAAAATCAACTTCCAGAGTCTCAGCAATCCTAATCAGCGATTGCATTGACACAGGCTCATCTTTACCAAGTTTTGCTATAACGTTAGCACTGATACCTGATAAATCTTTCAGTTGTGTCTTGTTTAATTTCTTATCAATCAATATTTTCCATAACTTTTTATAAGAAATTGGCATATTTTCACCTCCTACTTCACTATTTCAATTATATCACGTTTCCTGTGATATTTATCATGAATATTACAAACAATATCACGAAATATAAAAAGAAAAAAAT
>NZ_BAAGGQ010000026.1:0-17908 GCF_054658595.1 Lactovum odontotermitis | reverse complement strand
AAAAATGGCTTTGATAGAATATTTTGCAAGAGGAGGTGGTTGTTTGGAACGGTTTTTAAAATCTTTTTAGAAAATACAGATTTTATTGATAAGGAGCAGAGATAAATGCTTAAAATTACTTCTTCACATATTTTATAGCAATTGCTTTTAAACATAAAAATAAACAACCAGCAAAGGAAAACAGAAAATGACAGAAGAAAACACATTTTTACCCATCGGAAGCCTTGTTATACTTAAAGAAGGCGCCATTAAAAAGCTCATGATTGTCCAGCGTGCCAACGTTGCCGAAGGCAGGTATTTCGATTACGGCGCTGTTCTTTACCCTGAGGGGATGGTAGATGACAATCTCGTCTACTTCAACAAAGAGGACATCTTTAAGGTTATCTTTGAGGCTTATACCGATGAGGATAACACGCTCATGACAGAAAAACTGGTTCAGATGAAAGAGGAATTTCTGGCTTCTCCTCCGCCAGCTCCGGCGGTTTCAGAGACAGCCCTGTTTAAGGAAGAGGACGACGATCCTTTTGCGTCGGTCCGGGACATGGAGATTGACTGATGAGTGATGGAGAAAAATTAGCACAGATTGCGAAGCTCCAGGGCATTATCGGTCAGCTGTCAGGTTTGATGGGCTCGGTTGAAGCGCTGGACTTCACCCAGTTTAAAGAAGGCGGCACGAACATGTGGGCGGGACAAGTCAAGAGCGGCAAGTACAATCCGAAGTATGACGAGGGGAAGTCCCAGCTCGCGAAAACCGCACCGGAGATTGAAGAGGCGATAGCGGACTGCCAAAGTAAGATTCAGGCTTTAATCATGTCGCTTGAAGACCCGACCACGCGTATGCAGTTCTGGTAAAAAAGGAGAATTTATGGTACAACAAATGTTAGACAGCGGCGGTTACGAAAGAGTCACTGTGAAAGTCGGTACGGTCACTTCAGAAGTCGCAGGGGTGAGGAACGGTCTGAGTACGAATGATGCCCATTTGAAAGTTACAACGGTTCCGAAGATATTTGAAATCTATGACGAGCTCACGCAGCTGGTGTCGGCCTATGGTGTGATGGCCCAGAAGGACCTTGAAGAGTTCCGCCAGCTGGCTGTGAATATCATCAACACGGATGAGGAGGCCAGTTAATGAGCAATGACGAGCTTTATTATGATTCGCTGACCGATTTGGCAGAGCGGGTGGCCAGAGGGCTTCTGAACCGCAGCCAGCCGCTGAGTGACCTCAGTCAGGTGATGAGTCTGCTTGCAGGGACAGACACGATTAAGGGCCAGGGCGCAGACGCGATGCGGGCTTACATTGGTGAAGTACATGCGCCCCTGAATCAGGCGATTCAACAGGCGATTGAAAATTTTCGGATGGCACTTGGAAAGTATGTCAATGATTATACAACGGTTGACGGAAGCGGCGGTTTTCGTCTGGTCAGAGAAGACTTGGAGGATCTCCAGCATAAGCTGTCGAGCCAGCGTCCGGATTACACGAATCTGGCGAAAAAGCTTCAAGCCGTCTCTGATGAGGCGAGTGATATTATCTCGCTGGGCGGGGCAGGAAGCGGCCATCTTCTGAAAGCGGCCGACAAAATGGACGAGATGAAGCAGATAACGGAAAAGCTCCAGGAGAACTGGGACAGCTATGAGTCGACAGACCCGGGTTTTGCGCTGGTTCAGGATCTGATTGCGAGGACGCGTGATCTGATAAAAAACACGGTCAATGTCCCCCGCACCTATGAATACAGGACAGGCTCTTTCAGAGGGATAGTCCCCCCGGATTTTCTGAACGCCTATCAAGCCAGCATGAACTATGTCATGGATGCAAAGAACCAGAAAGAGTTCACGAAAGCCTGGGACAGCATCAATGACGAGTACAAACATGACCAGGAACGCCTCGCAGCTGCGCAGCAAAGAGAAGCGAACCGCCATGACGGTTTCTGGGAAGTTGTCTTCGGTGTTGCGACAGTCGCTTTAGGCGCTGCGGCCATTATCATGACGGCAGGGGCGGCAACTCCGCTGGTTGTGACGGCAAGTGTTGCCGGCTTCTGTTCTGCTTCCTACGGTGCCTCAAATATCTTTGAAGGCAGTCAGATTATGGTATCGGGCAAGGGCAAAGCCTTCAACCCACTGCGTGACACACTTTTCGGCGGGAATCAGGGGGCTTATGACATTTTCGGAAATGTTTCGATGCTTGCGTCAGGGTCGGTCATTCCGGTGAGTGCGGCATTGAATGCAGGGAGAACCGTGACCGGAGCAGTGATTTCCGGTACCGGCCGGACGCTTGTCACAGCAGGTGTGGGAGCAAGCACGAACTTCATTGTTGCACCACTGGCAACCAGTTTAGCGAAGAGTGCGGGTCTTGACTCCATCTGGGCGAAAGATGTCGGCACCTTTGTGGGGGCTGGTACTTCTCTGCTTGCGGGCAGTAAAGTGTATAATGGGATGGGAGAAACAGGCGGAATTGCCATCAAACCAGCTCCAGCGGATTACAAACTCCCTGCAAGCGGCCAAAAAATTCTTGAGGACTCTCATCTCACAATTGAAGACTTCAATAGAATTAATGCGAAGCAAGTTAAGACTCCGCAAGAAATCGCACTCCTCAAAGGGATGCGGGAAAAAGTCCCAGTTCCGACAGACACAACAGAAATGCGGCGGGTAATCCCGTCAAGTAAAGTGGATGGAATGATAACGAATCCTAAAAACAGCAATATCGGTGGTTTTATGACGGATAAGAGCTATGTCAAAGGCATTACAAATATTGATGACGTGGTTGCATCTAGTCGTCTAGATTATGCTGGGAATCCATATGCAGGAAGTGACAACTATGCTTATATTGACTTCACAAGTGGAGACATAGGGAAAATAGAAACACCATACAGTCCGCAATTTGGCGGGACACATGCTGGAGAATGGCCGTTTACAGGCTCAGGGTTTACAGCAGGAGAGAACAGGACAATGGTTCCAGAGTGGACAACTACGGCCAAAGAGGGCTTGCAACCGAGCTTAGGTTCTACAATTCATGAGGTGATCAATGGAAAAGATACTGTTGTGGCAGAATGGGTAACAAAGGATGGTAATGGATATTGGAGGGATTTAAGATGAAAGAAAAATACAAAAAGTCAGATAAATATGTAACATTTGTACCTACAGGAACAGAATTTATTTTAGGAGGAAGTATTCCTAATATAGTTCGGGGGTTTGAAATAATAACTTCCGATAAAAACTATATAAAATATGGTTTCAGTATTGGTAAAAGTCGTTATGTGAATGATGGTGAGGAGTTTTATTATTTTTCACTGGACACAGTAGAAAATTTGAGAAAGGTAACTAATGCTTATGATCTACATTATGAAGCTAACTATCAAGGTGAAAGATATGGAGCTTTGTTTAATCCGGGTGATACGATTGTAACCTTGCGTAGTGACCATGAAGTTGAAGGATTTCAAAGAATGGATAAATTTTATTGGGATAAAGATATCGATATTTCAGAAGTTGAAATCATCCCAGTCAAAGAACCTATTGATTTAGTTCAGTTTCTGCCAGAGAACACGGATTAATAAAGCAAGAAGCACGTCGGAAAGAAGCGAGACGTCATTCCAGTGAATGCGGGAAGAACCGTGATCGGTGCGGTGATTTCAGGTACCGGCCGGACGCTTGTCACAGCAGGTGTAGGAGCAAGTACGATTCATTGTTGCACCATTGGCAACCAGTTTAGCAAAAAATGCGGGCCTTGACTCCATCTGGGCGAAAGATGTCGGCACCTTTGTGGGGGCTAGAACTTCTCTGCTTGCGGGCAGTAAAGTGTATAATGGGATGGGAGAAGTTCCTGGAGCTGTCGTAAGAGATTTTGACACTGCAGCAGGTGGGAAGTTAAGCAGTAATGTAGGAAAACTTGATCAATACGGTAAAGTTTCCGCAGAGTATCGCGGCATTGCTACAGCAGAAGAAGTACAAAAAGTTGTCAAAGTTGAAAACGGACAATTCACAGATTGGTCAGTTAAAGACATTGCGCAGCTGGCTTCAAAAAATTCTGAGGCAGATACGACTACTTTAGGAAAATGGCAGCCGAATGCCAGTTCATATGAACAAGTTGCATATGAGAAAGGAAGTGCTTATTATGACTTGGGAAATGATGGTTGGAATATGGCTGAGGTCGCGTTGAAGGAGAATGGGATCGTGGATAAAATACAAATCAAGAACGAGATGTGGCGAATCAATCAGCAGTATCTTGATGATCGAATAAAAATTGGAAATACTTTTGAATTTACAAGCAATCCTAGTGATTTTCTCCCCAAATCATTTGGTGCACGTGAGTATAAATATCTAGTGAGTAAAGGCTATAAGTTAGTGAACGAGAATGGAATGTGGAGGATGATAAAATGAAAAAAGTAGAAAAACGAATTGAAGATTCAATTGGTTACAAAAATGTTATGCGAGCGTTAAAAGAGGTATTTGGAGATCATTTTAGTGTAGTTGAAGTGCTTCCTACGGATGATATAACGAGCTTTGATTTCCGTAGTAACATTGATATTTTAGGAACTTCTGGTATTGACATCAGTGTTGATATGAGTGGCAATTCTCACCAATTTCAAATTGGAGCTGGAGTTGTGAGTATCGCAGTCCCTATAGCAAATGGATTCTACAACTTACCCTCTGGACAACACGGAGAAGCATTAGAAGATATTCTAAATGATCGTAGCCTGAAAACAGAGGCCTCGGCAGATGACTTGGAACAAATAAAACAAATATGCTTGGTACTGGAAAAATATTTAGAGGGTAAATAATTTTGTGTTAGGCATAAGTTGTTAACGGCTGTTTGCCACAAGAACAATCACTGGCAAGGCACAGACGCCATGAAGGTCTACATCAATAATAGAAACTAACTCTACTACGGTAAAAAAAACCTAATTTTTAGGAAGTAAAAATGATGGAAAAACCTTTGAGGTAAGTGGAGAGCTGATAAATGGGCGATATTCCGCATACAAGGATAGTTTGGTCTTGACAAAGGAAAAGACCAAAATTGAGTTAAAGAAGGCAGAACGGGATAAGTATGTGACTCAAATTCTTGACGATTTCAAAAAAAGAAAATGTTTCGACAAAATTTGAAATTTATTCTGACGAAATCTTATAGTGAAAACGGAAATCATCCTCTCTGGAGTATTGGCACATATCTTGGCAAGATTCCAGAGACAGTAATAGACCAGGTGCAACCAGGAAAATTTAACTCAAGTCACGTTTTTGGAGGTGTTGAATAATGTCAGATAAGATTTTATACAAGAATAATGAATATCACATGATGATTACAGAAAAAGAAAATGAGCTTATTTTGAGTTGGGGAGATGCTTATGGGCATAATAATTTAACTCGGATTTCCAAGGATGTTCTTGAACAGATTGTATTAGGAGAGAGGACACCTTCAGATTTGTTGTTTTATGCAGAAAATGATGTATGGCCAGCTCCTAAAGAAGTGCAGGATATGGTGAAAAAAGAACGAGCAGAAAGTCGTCCCATTACACTAATTTCTAACACAAAAAATCAAAAGTTATTTTCACAAGACGAACTCAAGAAATTAATACCTTTGGCAGAAAAGGCTTGGATAGACTGGAAAGGCAAACTACCAAATAATTATGTTTCCCCGATAAAAAATGAAAAATAATATTTGTTGAACTAATATTGCATTGTTTTTTCATATCAGATTTCAATGCTTCTAGTGTTTGAAGCTGCTAATTTTATCTGTGCTTTCATTGAAAGAAGTTGAACGCAAGGTCTGCAAAGCTTTACCAAGGACACCCGTAAGAAGGTAAATGGTAGTTGACGGGCGTTTGAACGGTTTTATCAGAGGGGCAGGCGGGATGGTCTCCGGGATGGCACAGTTCAATGTGGCGGACACGGCCGAAGGGGTCTACACCCTGGCGACCAATGGAGAAGCCCGAGCTCAGTTCGGTGCAGGCGTCGGGAACTGGTGGAACCAGTTGTCAGGCGGGAACGCGTTTGTGGCAAGTTTTTTGTCAGCAATGGCAACGGAACCGTTGGATAGGTGGGAGAGATGACGAGCCTCGTCTCAAAACTCTAGAAAGAGCGCTTTGCTGGAACTTCAGAAATAACTGAAAAATCTGCACTGAAAAAATCTAATTTTTGCAGATTTTTTGTTATAATAAGCAAAGACTGAACGCTCTAATTGAGCGTTTGTGCTTTTAAGAAAGTGACGGTTTGTGTTATGGCTGAACATCCAAATATTACCGGTGAAGAGCTGATTGAAAAGTGTAGAGAATATATGGCGCCCGAGGAAGTCGAGCGGGTTGTTTTTGCTTTGAAGTGCGCGAGAACGGCGCATGGTGAGCAATTTCGGGCTTCAGGTGAGGCTTACATTGTGCATCCGATTCAGGTGGCTGGAATTCTGGCGGATTTGCGCTTGGATGCGACGACGATTGTCTGCGGGCTGCTGCATGATGTGGTTGAAGATACCGGCGCGATTTCCGAGGATTTACGCGAGCTTTTCGGCGACGAGGTGGCAGATATTGTTGAGGGGGTAACTAAGCTCGGCAAGGTTGAATACAAGTCGCACGAGGAGCAGCTGGCCGAGAATCACCGCAAGATGCTGATGGCCATGTCCAAGGACATTCGGGTCATTTTGGTCAAGCTGGCAGACCGTCTGCACAATATGCGCACGCTGAAACACCTGCGTCCGGATAAGCAGCAGCGGATTTCGCGCGAGACGATGGATATTTATGCACCTTTGGCACATCGTCTCGGTATTGCAAGTATTAAATGGGAACTTGAAGACCTGAGTTTCCGCTATTTGAACGAAGTAGAATTTTACCGAATTCGCGGCTTGATGAATGAAAAGCGCTCAGAGCGTGAGGCCCTGGTTGAGGCGGTCATTGAAAAGCTGAAGGAAACTGTGAAAAAAGCCGGTGTCACGGCGAAAATTTATGGACGCCCCAAGCATATTTACAGTATTTATCGTAAAATGCACGATAAGAAAAAGCGTTTCGACGAAATTTATGATTTAATCGCGATTCGCTGTATCACAGAGACGACGGCTGATATTTATACGACGCTGGGTTATATTCATGAGCTCTGGCGGCCGATGCCTGGACGTTTTAAAGATTATGTCGCAAATCCCAAGGTCAACGGCTATCAGTCTGTTCACACCACGGTAAATGGCCCTCGCGGGCCGATTGAGTTCCAGATTCGTACACAGGAAATGCATGAAGTCGCGGAATACGGTGTTGCGGCTCATTGGGCATACAAGCAAGGTCGAACGAATGCTGTCAATGTCAATGAAGTCTCTGAAACATTAGGCTGGGTGCAGGAGCTGGAGGAGCTGCAGGAGATTTCCGGCGGCAATGCGGAAGAATTTGTCCGCTCGGTGCAGGATGACATTCTCGGTCAGAAAATCTACGTTTTCACGCCAGCTGGTGCGGTACAAGAGCTGCCTAAAGGCTCCGGCCCGATTGATTTCGCCTATGCAATTCACACGCAGGTCGGCGACCATGCTGTCGGCGCAAAAGTCAATGACCGCATGCAGCCGCTGACTTACACACTGAAAACCGGTGACCGGGTGGAGATTATTACCTCGAAGACTTCATTCGGCCCCAGCCGAGACTGGATTAATCTGGTCAAGACAAGCAAGGCGCGCTCGAAAATCAAGCAGTTCTTCAAAAATCAGGACCGCGAGCTGTCAATTGCCAAAGGGCGTGAGATGCTGCAGAATCATCTGATTGAGCAGGGCTTTGTCGCCAATAAGTACCTTGACAAACCAACAATGGACAAAGTTGCCAAGGAGTTGAATCACAAAGATTCCGACGCGCTCTACGCAAGCATCGGCTTCGGCGACCAGAATGTACTGTCTGTCTTTAATAAGCTGACCGAGAAAGAGCGGCGCGAGCAGGAACGTGAAAAGCGCCAGAAAGAAGCAGAAGCGCTGCAGCACGGCGAAGTCAAGCGCGAAAACAAGACAGAAGTCATGAAAGTTCGCCACGACGGCGGCGTCAGTGCAGGCGGCATCGGCGGCTTAATGATTCGCATCGCTAAGTGCTGTAATCCAGTGCCGGGCGATAAAATCATCGGCTACATTACGAAAGGCCGCGGCGTTAGTGTTCATCGGGCCGACTGTCAGAATGTCAAAGCCATGGAAGACTTCGAAAAGCGCCAGATTGAGGTCGAATGGGACGAAGAAGAGGGCACAACGAGCAAAGATTACGTTGCAAACGTTGATGTTTACGGCTTCAACCGCCCAGGAATCCTGAACGATGTGATGCAGGTCATCTCAAATCTGACCAAAAATCTTATCTCTATCAATGCGCAGCCGACAAAAGACCGTAAGATGGCAAATATTCATATTGCAATGGGAATAAAAAATCTGTCCGAGTTAACCCTGATTGTGGACAAAATAAAAATGATTCCAGATGTCTACTCTGTAAAGCGGACGAATGGATAAACGCAGATAAATCAAGGGTTTTCAGCCCCAGGTTTACAGCAGTGTAAACGTGTTGTAAACCTAGTGTAAAGCAAGTTTACAGAAATTGACAGGAGAATGGCTCAATGAGAATTATCATTCAGCGTGTAAAATCAGCCTCGGTCAAAATTGACAAACAACTGATTAATGAAATCTCACAGGGATTTCTGCTGCTGGTCGGCATAGAAGACGCTGACAGCGAATTCGACCTGGACTACGCAGTGCGCAAGGTCTCGCAAATGCGGATTTTCAATGATGCAGAGGACAAGATGAATCTGTCCATTCAGGAAATTTCCGGTGAAATCCTGTCCATCAGCCAGTTTACGCTCTTTGCTGACACACGCAAAGGTAACCGGCCAGGATTTTCAGCCGCTGGGCAGCCGGAATTTGCGAGTCGAATGTATGACATGTTCAATGAAAAGTTGAGTGAAAGAGTGCCGGTAAAAGCTGGTGTTTTCGGCGCTGACATGCAGATTGAGCTGGTTAATGACGGCCCGGTCACGATTATTTTGGACACGAGCGAAGCTCGGCCTGTCAAAAAGAGTAAAGAGGCGCAGGCAAAATGAATTCTGACAAAGTGGCAAAAAAGGTGATAGGGAAGATTGTTGACAGCGAGTCTGAAAGCTCTGGGATGCAGCAAAATGAAAGCCTGCCATCCGGCGACAGCCGAAAGCAGAAGAAGCAAAGCTTTTCGGAGCGTCGCCGCCAATCGCGTGAGCATCAGCTTCATCGCCGTTTTGAAAAGATGCAGAGGGACCCTGAAATGCGCCAGGCGCGCCAGGAGCTGCGTGACGAGTTTCTGGAGACGCACCAGAAGTTCAAGGATATGACGGAGAGTGAGCTTCAGGCAGAGATGACGCGGCATGCGGAAGAAGATGAGAAAATCCGCCGGCAGAAGCTGCGCTCGCATATTGAGACTTTTTCTGACAGCGTGATTGCGGTGATTATCACGATTATGCTGCTGGAAATTCCGATTCCGCGGGACGGACAGGATTATTTGACTTTTCTTTCGGCTGTCGGCATTTTTCTGATTAGTTTTATGGTCATCGCGAATTTCTGGTTTAATCATCATAAGATTTTTGCGGTGACGGAGGAAATCACGGAGGGGACGATTGTTCAGGACTTTTTCTTTATTGGCCTCCTGTCGCTGCTGCCGCTTCTGACGAAGTGGATTATTGCACAGCCGACCTGGTTTTCGTCGCTGAACTACGGCATCGTGATTCTGCTGATTTTGTCTCAGCAGGAAATGCTGAATTTCAGCATTACGCGGGACCATTTTAAGAAAATGCCGAAGTCCTTCAAGTTCTGGAAGAAAATCTGGATGGCCCGCTTCATGTTTACAATGGTGATTAACATCATCATTACGGTTGTGGCGGTGCTGTTCCCGCTTGCCGGGCATTGGCTCTTTGTGATTGTGCCCGTGTTCAGTTTCCTGTCGCAGCTCTTTGTACGGGACCAGGAGCATGAATGGCAAAGTCCGGGCGACCGGCGTGAAGTCGGCGTTCCTTATCTAAAGTAAAATGGAGGTTTTATTATGACTGTAAAGGCAATTATTTTCGACCTTGGCGGTGTGATTATGGACCTTGCTCCGGAGCGCCAGAAAGCGCGCTTTGAAGCACTGGGCATTCGCGATTTCAAAAGTCTCTTCACGCCGGCAAACATGAACGATTTCTTTGAAAAGCAGGAAATCGGCAAAGTCACGGAAGACACGTTCTATGACGGCTTTCGCGAGCTGACAGGCAGTGATTTGTCTGACGGGGAAATAGAAGAAGCTTGGGATTTGATTCTGACCGACTTTAAGCCCGAACGAATGGATTTTCTGGAGAAATTGGGCAAACAGTATCCAATTTATCTTTTCTCCAATACAAATGACGTGCACACGAAACGTTATGAAGCGATGGTTCTGGAGCAATTCGGCAGGCCTTTGTCTTCGTATTTCACAGAAGTATTTTATTCACAGAACATTGGCCTGAGAAAACCCTCACCGGAGGCTTTCAAGAAGGTTCTAGAAATGGCCGGCTTAGAAGCTGAAACCACAATTTTTGTGGATGATTCAGCCCCAAATATTGCCGGCGCAAAATCAATCGGCTTGCAGACGGTGCATTTGGTGGCGCCGCGCACGATTCTAGATTTGGGGCTTGACCCAGAAAAATGGAATAACTGAGTTCACATAGAGCTAAAGCTCTGGCAATTTCTAGAAGCTAAAGCTTCTGAAATTGTCTGCGTCCTACGGACGCTGTTGTCGACTCTCGCTACGGCGCTGAAGCGCCATAGCGAGAGTCGCAGCACGCCAGAATTCCTACGCTTCAAAGCGGGCGTGCTTTACACATCTTAGACTAAGGAGAAACAAATTTGGCAAAAGAATTTGATTATAAAAAGATACATAAACACAAGATTTTCTTCGTATTTTTGAGGAACTTGGTGCGCTTTCTGCTTTGGATTTTCAACGGGAACAGTGAATATTACAATAAGCAGCGGATTCCTAACGGCGAAAATTACATTCTTGTGGCGCCGCATCGCATGGCTTGGGAACCGGTCTGGTTCGCATTTGCGGCTGCACCTAAACAGTTTATCTTCATGGCTAAGAAAGAGCTTTTCAAAGGCTTCGGCGGCTGGTGGATTCGTATGTGCGGCGCTTTTCCGGTCGACCGTGAGCATCCGGGTACAGACCCTGTGAAATATGCGATAAAGATGCTGAAAGAGTCTGACAAGTCAATGGTGATGTTTCCTTCCGGCACGCGGCATTCTTCTGAAATGAAGGGCGGCGTGGCGGTTATCGGCAAGCTCGCGCATGTTCGGCTGCTGCCGGCGGTTTATCAGGGGCCGACTGACATGAAGGGCGTGTTCAAGCGTCAGAAAGTAAAAATTAATTTCGGTGAGCCGATTGATATTTCAGATGTCAAGAAAGTGAACGAAGAGGGGATTGAAGAGATTAACCGGCGGATGGAAGAGGCTTGGGCCAAGCTGGACAATGAGTTAGACCCGAATTTTCATTATGTTGCGAAGTAAAATTAGCACTCTTCAACCGAGAGTGCTAATTTTTGGACAAAAATCATACTTTTGTGCTTGTATTCTGACCAATTTTGACCTATAATAAAAACAGTGAGAGAGATTGAGACACAGAAACTCTCAAAAAGCAAACTCCCTCGAGAAAGAGGTGTTTAAATGGCTAATGAACTTATGAACCGCAACAACAATGATTTGTTCGGCATGCGCAGTGACAGATTTTTCAACAATCTGGCGAAAAACTTCTTTGGAAATGACCTTGCTTTTCCAAATCTCTGGGATGACAATCTCGGACTGATGAAGACGGATGTCAAAGAAACTGACAAGGCTTACGAGGTTAAGATTGATTTGCCTGGTTTGAAGAAAGAAAACATTCAGATTGATTATGCTGACGGCGTTCTGTCTGTATCCGGCAAGCACGAAGACGAAAAAGACGAGAAGAACGAAGAGGGACAAATTGTCCACAGCGAGCGTTACTCCGGCTCTTACAGCCGTCAATACACTTTGCCGAATGTTGAGCGTGAAGGCATCAAAGCTGAATTCAAGCATGGCGTTTTGAAGATTGATTTGCCTAAAGCAACGAAAGATACAGCGGCTAAGCAGATTGAAATCAAGTAATTGAGCCATCAGATAATGAAATTAGCACTCATTCAAATTGAGTGCTAATTTTTTGTCCAAAAACACGAAATTATGGTATAATGTACATATGAATAATGAAGAATATTATAAAGAACTTGGCGTTGACAAAGGCGCAAGCCAAGATGAAATAAAAAAAGCTTATCGGAAGCTGTCAAAGCAGTATCACCCGGACCTCAACAAGGACGCGGGTGCCGAGGATAAATATAAAAAAATTCAGGAAGCCTACGAGACGCTGGGTGACCCGGAAAAGCGCGCGAACTATGACCAGTTTGGTGCGGCAGGTGCGGGCGGAAACGGCGGTTTCAGCGGATTTGGCGGCGCCGGCGGTTTCGGCGGAGACCAGGGCGGATTTTCAGGCTTCTCAGGCGGCGGTTTTGGCGGCTTCGAGGATATTTTCTCGAGCTTTTTCGGCGGCGGCACAGGCGGCGGTCGCTCTAATCCGAACGCGCCGCGCCAGGGTGACGACCTGCAGTACCGGGTGAATTTAACCTTTGAGGAAGCCATTTTCGGCACAGAAAAAGAAATCAAGTACAATCGTGAAGACAACTGTCATACCTGCGGCGGCACAGGTGCAAAACCTGGAACCCATGCTGAAACCTGCAGCAAGTGCGGCGGCCGCGGTGTGGTGAATGTCGTTGCAAATACACCGCTCGGACGTATTCAGACCCAGCAGACCTGTGATGTCTGTCACGGCAGCGGTAAAATCATCTCAGACCCATGCCAGACCTGTCACGGCTCGGGTCGCGAGAAACGCGCGCACACAGTTAAAGTTAAAGTACCAGCAGGTGTAGAAACAGGCCAGCAGATGCGTCTGCAGGGTCAGGGCGAAGCAGGCACAAACGGCGGTCCGTTTGGTGATTTGTATGTCCGCTTCCAAGTTGAAGCCTCCAAAATCTTTGAGCGCGACGGCAGCGAGATTTATTACGAAATGCCGATTAACTTCATCCAGGCCGCGATGGGCGACGAGGTTGAAGTGCCGACAGTGCATGGTAAAGTTAAGCTGAAAATTCCGGCAGGCACGCAAACAGGGACTAATTTCCGCCTGAAAGGAAAAGGTGCGCCTAAGCTGCGCGGCTCTGGTATGGGTGACCAGCACGTGGTGGTCAATCTTCAGGTGCCTAAGTCGCTTAATGAAGCTCAGCGCAAGGCTCTAGACGAGTTTGCACAGGCTTCTGGGGTGAAAGTAACGAAGCAGAAAAAGGGATTTTTCAAATAATTTTTTAAAAAGATTGGTCAAATTAGAGAAAATGTGATATATTATTAATAAGGACTTCAGTATCATTGAGTGTTGGAGTTTTTATTATAAATATAAATCGAATTATCTATGAAAAAATACATTTTCCTGTTTATTAAAATTCTTCTTCTAGTCGGCTTCGTTGTTTTCACTGGAATTCAAACAAAATCTGTGAGCATTGTCGGCCTTGGCTTGCTGGAGTTTTTGGCGATTTTCTGCTTGCAGGGGCTTATTCCTGGAAAAAATCGTTTTTTACTGTTTCTCAAATATCTGCTGACTTCAATTCTGCTGTTTTTGAGTTTGGCGAATATGACTGTCTTTTTGTTCTCTGGAACTTATTTGTCTTATTTGCTGACTTCGAATACGGAAAATCTTGGTGCGCTGAGTTCGAGTCTTCCTGTGTATGCTGCAACAATTGTCTACATTGTGATTGCGGCCTTTTTCCCTATCCGCTGTAAATTTGAGAATTTTTTACCTGCGCTATTTGAAAAGCTGCCGAAACTTGTTAAAAAAAGATATTTTTTATTTACAATACTTTTTGTACTTTCGTTTTCAGCTTGGCTTCTGGTCAATTTTTACGCTCGTTTGAAAACGCCGATTTTTGCCTACACGACTTATCTGCAAGAGGCTGACAGGATGTCAAGTCTGCGCTCGGACAATGTTTCCAGTAAAGAACTTCGGGCAATTGAAAAGAAGTTTCGTAAGAATACGATTGGCTCTGGAATTGATACGCCTCAGAATTCAATGAATGTCATTGTCATTTTTACGGAGGGTTTGAGTTCGGAGGTTCTGGATTATGACGGCGGAAAGCTGACGCCTAATTTGAATCAGCTTGAAAATGAAACAGATAATTTTATCAATTACTTTAATCAGACGGCGGCCACATACAGGGGAGTGAGAGGTCAGCTTTCGTCGTCGCAGCAAGTTGACAACGGCTATGAAAATGGTGCCGATAAGATTAAGCAGAACCTGACAACGCCTTTGACTTCGGTTCAATCCATTCTTGCAGGTTATGGCTACCAGACAGCATTTTTTAATCCTGAGCCAAATGAGGAAATCTGGTCAGATTATGTTTCGAACTTAGATTTTCAGAAAGTCTTGACTGGCTCAATTCCGAGTAAGAAAAATGATTCTTATGTCAGTGATGAGAAAAATTATCAGCATGTTTTTTCTGAAGCTGAAAAATTGAATCGCTCAGGGCAGCAGTTTATGTTGACGACTTATACTTTTGGCACTCATTTAAGCCTTGACAGTAAGACAACTTATGGGGACGGGAGTAATTCTCTTTTAAACAAATTTTATAATATGGATGAGTCTTTCGGCAAATTCTGGGATAAGTTTAAAAAGAGTGATTTGGCAAATAACACCATGGTTGTGTTCACATCGGATCACGCAACTTTTCCGGATGCACAGTATCGCTCAACTTTTGACACGGGGCGCGGTTATTTTCTGTCCACGATTCCGCTGATGATTTATTATCCGGGCGTGCAGCCGCAGACGATTGATGTCAAGTGCCGGAATTCGCTGGGACTTGCACCGACGATTCTGGATTTAATTGGTGTTTCAAGGGCTGAAAACTATTTCCTGGGTACTTCACTTTATTTGGACAAACCAACGTCTTTTGAGTATTTGACTGCTCTTCCGCCGGCTTATTTTGAGACAAAGGGTGTAACGGAGCAAGATACTCGCATGAATAAAGATATCACTTCGCATGATTATAAAACAATTGATAAATTACTGCAGTTTTATAAATTATCTTTAAATGAATAAATGGCTGGTTAATGTTATAATATTGGAAAAATGGAACATGCAGATACAAAAGGATTGGTTCTTTACGCGCGGCCGTACAAAGAGCACGACCAGCTGATTAAAATTTATACAGAAAAATTCGGCAAGCGTCAGTTTTTTATTAAAAATGCTGCAAAGTCTAAGTTTGCGGCTTCTTTGCAGAACTTTACAAGCGCAGGATTAAGCGTCACAATCAATGACTCGGGCTTTTCTTTTATCAACGATATCAGTGATGTCCGGCATTTTCAGCATATTCTGGACGATATTTTCGTGAATGCTTACGCCAGCTACGTCGTGAGCCTGGCGGACATTGCAGTGCCTGACGGCGAGCATGACATCGCGCTTTTTAATTTTCTGATTCAGCTGCTGACGCAAATGGAGCAGGGAAAGGATGCGTCCGTCCTGACGAATATTTTTGAACTCCAAATTCTGTCTCGTTTCGGGAGCGGATTGAACCTGTCAGAATGCGTGATTTGCGGCCGCCGGGACCTGCCGATGGACTATTCCTTTGCTTATAACGGCTGTCTCTGCCGTGAGCATTTTGCCAAAGATATTCACCGGCTGCATGTTTCCCCGAATGTGATTTTTTTGGCCAATCAATTCTTGAATATTTCGCTCGAGAGTCTGGAGAATATCTCAGTAAAAGAGGAGACCAGGCAGCAGCTGCGGGCATTCATCGACCAGCTTTATGATGAGTATGTGGGCGTGAAGACCAAGGCTAAGAGGTTTTTGGAGAGTATGGATGACTGGGCAGGAATCATGAGGAATGGCTAAAATACTGTCAACTTAACATGGAACTAATGGAATTAAAAAAGCCCTTAACGGGCTTCTAATTATTTTGTGACGTTAATTGCTTGAGGTCCGCGAGGGCCGTCTTCAAGGTCAAAATTAACTTTTTGGCCGTCTTCAAGAGTTTTGAAGCCGTCGCCTTGAATAGCAGAGAAATGTACGAATACATCTTTGCCGTCTTCCGCTGTGATAAAGCCGAAGCCTTTGGTTGCGTTAAACCATTTAACTGTTCCAGTTGCCATTTTGTGAATCCTTTCTGTAAAGTTAATTCGTTTTTAGAAAGGGTAACACAATTGTGAACAATTTCTTTAAACAAAAATTACTCTTCTATGTTATCATAATTATAGTGAAAAATAAAGTAGAAATTCGCGAGGAAATCCTTTTAAAACTGCGGAATTTCGCACAAAATGAAAAATCAGCGCAGACTTTGAATGTTTTGTCTGAATTTATATCGTCTCAAAATTTCATAAGGGCACAGAGTATTGGCTTATATATGAACACGCTGCTCGAATTTAATCTGTCAGAATTATTTAATGAATGCCTGGTTACAAATAAAAAAATTTTTATCCCGCAGACTTTGCCGCATCGTGAAATGACTTTTATTGAACTGGAGGGAGCGCCTGAAAATTGGCGCGGCCAATTGGAGTCAAAGCGTGGTATTCTTGAGCCGCGTTCGGGAAATCCGGGGATTCCTGATTTAATTGTTGTGCCGGGTTTGGCCTGGAATTCTGAGGGATTTAGAATTGGTTTCGGCGGCGGTTATTATGACCGGTATTTGGCCGATTTTAAGGGACATACGGTAAGCTTGGTTTATGATTTTCAGCGGGTGGAATTTTCGCCCGAAGCGCATGATGTTGCAGTAAAGGAGATTTTTAGTGTATAGTTTAGATTTAGGATTGAATCGCAAGCATTTGGTTACATATATTTTGCTGGCAGTGACGACGCTGGTCTGGCTGAGCCAGTTTTTCCTTTATGGAAATAATGTGTCGAATCCGCTGAATTTGCTGAATTCCGGTGCACTCTGGGGGATTTGGGTTGTGGGTCATCCGCTGGAGATTTGGCGTTTGTTCACGCCGATTTTCGTCCATCTGAGCTGGTCGCATTTCTTGATGAATATGTTCACGCTGCTGATGATTGGCCGCATGGTGGAAGAAGAGTTCGGGAGTGTCCGTTTTGCTGAGATTTATCTCTTATCCGGCATTTTTGCCAATGCTGCCAGCTTTTTCCTGTCAACGAATACGATTTCGGCGGGGGCTTCTACCTCGCTGTTTGGTATCTTCGGTGCCATGGGCACGCTGGGTTATTTTACCGGAAGTCCGCGGCTGAAGCAGATTGGCCAGGGCTTTTTGGTGCTGATTGTCATCAATTTGGTGATGAATATTTTCCAGCCGGGTGTGGGAATTGTCGGACATATCGGCGGTGTTGTCGGTGGTGCTTTATTGGCTGGCGCATGGCCGCCGGCCCGTTACCGGAAATGGGTGCCGAAGAATGTGCAGATTGTCTGTATTGTCACAGCCATCTTGCTTTTCGTGCTATTCCTTGTCTTGACTTTCACACGTTATTGACGGGACTGCATAGGGAATATGATATAATAATCACCCTCCGTAAGACGACGAATTGAAAATAGAAAAATACAATTGCTAGAGGCGTATTACTACGGGAAAAGGTATCAAACGATATCTTTTTTTTTGCAGATTTTATTGAAACAATGAAAAGTATTGACCTGAAAGTGGAAATGTCGATTAAAAAGTCTTATAATATAATTATTAAATCATAAGGAGTACGGATGGGAGTTTCAAAAATCAGCTCAGATACAGTCGCAGCCCAGGAGGCGATTCAAGAGCTTACTGGCATTGACGCCTCGGGCTTTTCCAATCTGACCGTCGACATTGGAGAAAGCAATATTACCGCCATGCAAACTGGATGCGAAGTCAATAATCAGCTCATGGACGACCTTTCAAACTTTGTCCAGGTTTTTCTAACTCAGGCGAATAAATTTCCGG
>NZ_BAAGGQ010000025.1:0-19484 GCF_054658595.1 Lactovum odontotermitis | reverse complement strand
TTGAAATAAGATGTGAGGCACGCCCGTTATGAAGCGTAAAGATTTAGGAAATTGAGGTTCTGCCGTAAGGCAGGTTCTCAATTTATCTAATCTTCTAGCTTCAGGCGTGCCGAACTCAGTTGAAATAAGATGTGAGGCACGCCCGTTATGAAGCGTAAAGATTTACCCCTTAAAGGGGAAAGCGACCTCTAAACCGCTAAAGCGGTAAGAGTCTGCTTAGGAAATTGAGGTTCTGCCGTAAGGCAGGTTCTCAATTTATCCCACAGTGGTGGGGAAAGCGAACTGTAAACGGCTGAAGCCGCAACAGCCTGCTTTTCTAATCTTCTAGCTTCAGGCGTGCCGAACTCAGTTGAAATAATTTAATGTACATATCCTGGAGAAATGACCAGAAAATCAGAAAACTGCTGCGAAAGCAGTTTTTTTGTCTAGAAAATATGTTAAAATACCCTTATATGCATAATCAAAAAGAAATTCAAAAAACTTTCGGAAAATCAGGTCAGGTTTACCAGAGTATTCGCAAATCCAAGCATCTGGCCATGACGGATGTGGCGGACAGCGAAATCTCACAGTCGCAGATTTCCCGCTTTGAGCGCGGCGAGAGCAGTCTCACGATTGACAAGTTCATGTGTCTGCTGGCGAATACGTCGGTCACTCTGGACGAGTTTGAGAGTATTTACGACAATTATTCTCTCTCGGAAGAATATGCTTTTCGTGAGGATTTGGCGCAGGCGGTGGAGACGCAGAATGTGGCCAAGGTGCGGGCGATTCTGAAAGACTGGGAGGCCAAGCGTAAGGCGGAGCCGCAGAAGCGTTACCCGCGCATCAATTGTATCGTGGTCAAGACAGTTTTATCTGGTTTGACCAAATTTGCCATGCCTAAGGATGATGTGGCCTATCTGAAAGATTACCTGATGTCGGTCGAGGACTGGGGCCGCTACGAGTTCTGGGCGTTTTCCAACTGCATCCAGCTTTTTAACGACGCGACGCTCAATCTTGTGGAAGCATCAATTCTAGGTAGAGTCGAGTTCTATAAGAACCTCAGCGTCAACAACCAATTGGTGATTCGTACCACGCTGAACCTGATTGCGATTTTCATTCAGCGGAAGAATTTCCGCTTGGCCCTAAAATACATCACTTACCTCGATAATGTCCATATTTCCATTGATTTTCTCTATGAAAAGCTGATGCTGCGCTACAATAAGGGCTTTTATCGTTATCGGATGGGGGATAAAGCCGGGCTTGAAGTCATGCGCGAGTGCAACGAAATGCTCGGAAAGCTTGGCTGCTTTGAGGAAGAGAATTCCCGCGAGAAAGAACTGGAAAAGTTATGAGAATAGAATATGCAGATATGGGATTTTTCGTTTTTCAGTCAAAATTTTGTGCTACAATTCAAAGTGTCAAAGGGATTAGAGGTTTGCCGAATTTGATAATTGAGATTTGCACGCCTAAATCTCTACGCTTCGTAGCGGGCGTGCTTCACATCTTGATAGAAAGGCGGGTGTAACATGGACGAATTTCCTAAAGTCATTAAGGCCGCCCAGACTTCAAATCAAATGCTCAGGCTTGAATTTGACAACTTGGAGCTGCATCTGATGCATCCGCACATGATGTCGGGCATGATGTCGAATCTTCAGCCGCAGCGGAAGTTTTTCGGGTTATTCGGCGGGAACTCGCAGTCTTCCAAGATTGAGCTCCAGAAAGACGGGAGTTTGCTTCTCAATGACTTTGACATTTATTCAGCGGAGGAACTTTGGCGAAACAGTGAAAAAATCGACGAGACACTTGAGCAAAAGCTCAGTCGGATGCCGACCCTGCGGGTGAAACAGGGAAATGAAGAAGTCACTGTTTGGAGAATTTCTCGAGACATTCCGCAATTCGTCTGGATTCATGAAATCTTTGAGAAAAAGAAGGTCTGGTGGGTTGAAAAAATGACGGGTGGAACTTTCAGAAAAACGGATTCCAATCGTGCCAATCGGCTTGCCGTCAAATTTAAAGAGGGAACAATTTACGGCGCATTCGGGGATTACCTGATTAGACGCCTCTCAGACAATGCTTTGAGCCTCATGACGAAAGAAGAAACGGAAAAAGAATTAGAGCTGAAGTTGCCTTAAAAGTGAGAAAGCCATTTAGAAAGGGGAAAAGAAAATGACTGATTATCCAAAATGTATTAAAGCAGAAATGGTTCCTGGACCAGAATTATGGTGTACGTTTGACAACGGTGCCGTGCGGTATTTTCCAATGAATACGCAGATTGAGCTCCTTATGAGGCCACTGGACGTGATGCATCTTAAAGAGACATATGGTGCAAATTTGTTCATCGGCCGTGCAATGACCTGGATGGGAAACAAGATTATGATTGATGACAACGGAGATGTGCAAGTGAATAAGGAGATTATTCCAGCGGAGATTCTGTGGAAGTACAGTAAGAAGCATCTCAACAGCCCTAATCCTGAACTTGAGAAGAAAATAGAAACCAAACATCCGATTCTTCGGGGAATTCTGGACCTTTCCTGGCTCTGGATTTCTATCATTCTTGTGGCTCTGGTTATTCTTTATTTCGTTCTGAGGATTTTGCCGACATTCCGATAATTTTAAACATGGAAATATATAGAATTTATGGGAGAAGAAAAAATGGCTAATTATCCGAAATGTATTAAAGCAGAAATGCTTCCGGGGCCAAAACTATGGTGCACCTTTGACAATGGCGCTCAGCGATATTTTCCGATTAATGACCAAATTCTGCTTGAGATGAATCCGTATGATTTGCGGAATCTTAAAGAGACACATGGCGCAAATCTTTTCATTGCCGGCGCAATGACCTGGATAGGGAATGAGATTCTGATTGAAGACAACGGCGACGTACGTGTAAATAAAGAGGTTATTCCTGCGGATATCATCTGGAAGTACGGCACGAAGCACCTGAACAGCGCTAATCCGATGCTGCTTGAGAAAAAATCCGAGATCAAGCATCCGATTTGGGAAGGGGTTAAGAGCCTGGGCTGGCTTTGGCTTTTCTTCGGCATTTTGATTCTGATGACCATTATCTTCTTGCTGAATTCGCTGAGGTAACATGTACGACAATATGTCTATTACATCAAGATTTCAAAAGAATCTTGGTGTTTTTATTTTTTACTACTTTGTAGTATAATACTTATAAGTAGTAAAAATATGATTTATCGATATAAAGGAGAGAGCCAATGTTTCTAGGCAGAGAAAAAGAACTTCAAGCTCTGGAAAAAATGTATCGCAGAAAAAACTTCCAGATGGCTGTTGTTTACGGAAGACGGCGAATCGGCAAAACATCTATTCTGAATGAATTTATCAAGGATAAAAATGCGATTTATCTTCCAGCAGAAGAAGTTAATGATTCATTGAATCTGGAGAAATTTTCTCAGATACTGGGAGAAAAGATGGGAATCAAAAATTTCCCCAAAGTTGAGGACTGGAATAGTTTCTTTTCAATCATTGAGCAGCAGTTTGCTCAAGAGCATCTTGTTCTGATTATTGATGAATATCCTTACGCAGCGACTGCCAATAAGTCTTTGAACTCGATTTTGCAGCATGTGATTGATTATCAGTTTAAAAATACTAATATTTTTCTGATTCTCTGCGGGTCTTCAATGAGCTTCATGGAAAATCAGGTTTTGGGAGAAAAAAGTCCGTTATTCGGCCGTCGCACAGGGCAGCTGAAAATCACACCTTTGGATTATTACGAAGCGGCTCGTTTTTACCCTGAAGCGAGCGCAGAGGAAAAAATTCAGTATTTTGCGACGGTGGGCGGCACGCCTTACTATCTCTCGCTTATTGACAAGTCGCGCAGCTTTGAGGAAAACATTCACGAACTCTATTTCGAAATTTCCGGATATTTATTCAACGAAGGTACCCTCCTGATGAAACAGGAATTTCGTGAAGCGGCGAATTATAATGCTGTTTTGCAGGCAATCGCCAGCGGAGCGGTCACATTAAATGAAATTGCCCAATTTACACGCCTTGTACCAAGTTTCGTCTCTAAATATCTTGTTACCCTACAAGAATTAGACTATGTTGAAAGAATTATCCCCTTTGACGCCAATCCTCTGAAGGGGAAGAAAAGTCAATATCAGATTAAGGAAAACTTTCTTAGGTTCTGGTATCGATATGTTTTTTCGGTCCGCTCAGAGATTGAGCGCGGGAACGGCGATGTTTATTTTTCACTTGCACTTGAAAACTTGAACGAATTCATTGGCCCGATTTTTGAGGAGATTGCAAGGCAGTACTTGCGGCGGCAGAATGCACAACGGAAGCTTCCTTTTACTGCTAAATCTTTCGGGAAATGGTGGGGTAAAGACAGGCAAGGCCAATCGCAGGAAATTGACATTGTCGTGGAATCAATGGATGACAGAAGTCTGATTATCGGCGAATGTAAATGGAAAAACAGGCTGGAAGTCTTTCAAACTGTGAAGAAACTGAAAGAAAGAGCAGAAATTTTTGACAGGTATCACACGGATTTGTATTTGTTTACGAAAAAGGCAATCTGCGCTGATACTGACATAACAACAGTTTGTGCGGAGGAATTTTTTGAGTAACGAAATTCGGATGATTTTCCGAACGATTCGGAAAAAAGTTCGGTGAAAGTTCGAATTTCGCTCGTTTTTCTCATAAAATCGTTTAAACTAGAATTAAAGGAACAGGAAATGGGAGGCGATGTGAAAATTCTGGTTATTGGCTCGGGCGGCCGAGAGCATGCGATTGCGAAGAAATTCAGCGAGAGTCCGCGAGTTGAAAAAGTTTACTGTGCGCCGGGAAATGCCGGCATGAAGCGGGACAAGATTGAGCTCGTGCCGATTTCCGAGCTTGACAATGCAGCGCTGGTCGACTTTGCCCGTACGCAGCAGATTGACTTGACCTTTGTGGGACCTGAGACGTCACTGATGAACGGCATCGCAGATGCCTTTGCAGCGGCGGATTTGCGGATTTTTGCGCCAACTCAGGCGGCTGCGGAAATTGAGGGCTCCAAAGAGTTTGCGAAATTTCTCATGAAAAAATGGGCGGTTCCCACGGCTGATTACGCGGTGTTTGAGGACCTCCAGGGGGCTCTGAGCTATGTGAGGGCTCAGGGGGCACCGATTGTCGTGAAGGCGGATGGACTGGCTGCTGGGAAAGGCGTGACGGTGGCTTTGGATTTGGAAGCGGCTGAGGCTGCACTGCTGGCCATTTTCTCCGAAAAAAACGCTAAGGTCGTGATTGAGGAATATTTGGAAGGCGAGGAGTTTTCGCTGTTTTCGTTTGTGCATGAGGGGCGGGTTTGGCCGATGCCGATTGCGCAGGATCATAAGCGGGCTTTTGACGGTGATAAGGGCGCGAATACTGGCGGGATGGGAGCTTACAGTCCTGTGGCGCAGATTCCTGAGTCGGCGGTTTCGGAGGCGCTGGAGAAGGTTGTCAAGCCGGTGGTGGCGGGGCTTATGGCTGAGGGCAGGAGCTTCACGGGCGTGCTCTATGCGGGGCTGATGCTGACTGCGGACGGCGTCAAGACGATTGAGTTTAACGCGCGTTTTGGCGACCCTGAAACGCAGGTCGTTCTGCCGCGTCTGACGTCGGATTTGGCGCAGGCCATCATGGACATTTTGGACGGCCGTGAGCCTGAGCTTGTCTGGCTGGGCAATGAGAGCGTGACTTTGGGCGTTGTCATGGCGTCGAGCGGCTATCCCGAGAGTTCGACAAAAGGCTTGATTCTGCCTGAAATTCCGAACGATTGGCAGGTTTATTATGCCGGCGTGGCGGAAAATGAGGCGGGACAGCTAGTTTCAAACGGCGGTCGGGTCTATCTGCTGGCTGAAACGGCGCTGAATGTGGCGCAGGCGCAGAAACTGGTTTATGACAAGCTTGACGGGCTGGATAATACTGGATTTTTCTATCGGCATGATATCGGCAGCAAGGCGTTAAGATGTGAAGTACGCCCGTTTTGAAGCGTAAAGAGTTGCGACTCGACTAGGTGCTTTAGCACCTTAGCGAGAGTCGACAGCAGCCCCATAGGGGCAGATAGGAAATCGTGGTTCTGCCCGCAGGGCAGGTTCCGATTTGTCTAATCTTCTAGCTTCAGGCGTGCTGAACTCAATTACATGAAAGAGGTGATTATGGCAGAAGCAGCAATTATCATGGGCTCCATCTCAGACTGGGAGACCATGAAGCACAGCGCGGAGATTCTGGACGAATTCGGCGTTATGTATGACAAAAAAGTTATTTCAGCGCATCGGACACCAGAGCTGATGGCAGATTTTGCGCATTCGGCGCGTGAAAATGGTTATCAGGTCATTATCGCGGGTGCAGGCGGCGCGGCGCATTTGCCTGGGATGACAGCGGCGCAGACGACGGTGCCTGTGATTGGGGTGCCTGTGCAGTCGCATGCGCTATCTGGACTGGACAGTTTATATTCAATCGTGCAGATGCCTGCGGGGGTGCCTGTGGCGACGATGGCCATTGGTGTGGCTGGGGCGAAGAATGCGGCGCTTTATGCGGTGCAGATGCTGGCGGTTCATGATGAAAAGTTACAGGACAAACTGTTGAAATACCGTGAAGAGGCGAAAGCGCGGGCGATTGATTCGACGCAGAAACTGAAGTAATTCGAGCATTGAAAAGCAACCAGTATTTGTTTGGTTGTTTTTTCTTGGCATTCTCTGCTCATAATGTGACCAGGCAGACCAGGTTTTGACTATCTTATAGACTATA
The DNA here is from genome assembly GCF_054658595.1 of Lactovum odontotermitis. NCBI lineage: Bacteria > Bacillati > Bacillota > Bacilli > Lactobacillales > Streptococcaceae > Lactovum > Lactovum odontotermitis. The sequence goes on along the minus strand of NZ_BAAGGQ010000025.1, from coordinate 12,776 downwards.
TAATTACAAAAAAAGGTGTTTTTTTCGCACATAAAGCCAATTTTTTAATCCGTAAATCATATTTTGGCATAAAATATATCGATTCTGTTGTTTTTGTGATATAATCTAATTGAACTCTATAAAACTTGGAGGGAATCAGATGATGATTCAGAAAATCAGAGAAATAACCATTGAGAATGTAAAAAATGTTGAATATGGAAAGATTTCATTCACTGAAAAGAATGAATATTTGAATGTAACCGGCATTTATGGACAGAATGGTTCAGGAAAAACAACACTGATTGATGTGCTGGAAATCCTGAAAAACTTGCTGCTTGGAAATGGAATCGGCACTGAAGTTGCAGGCATGTTAGGAACAGGTACAGTTGCAAGGATTGTGATTAAAACAGAAGTCATCAACGAGAGAGTGAATACTTATGAATTAAGACTTAAAAAAGAAGATGACAATAAACCTTTGGTGACAGTCATTTCCGAGAATCTATACACAAAGCCATTAGAGAAGGGAAAAAAAGAAAAAAACATCTTACAATTTGACAGAAGCAGCCAGGCAATTGTGAAGTCGACAAAGAAGGAAGCGGTTGCAAGTCTTGAAGCCCTAAATATTATTAATGACATCACCGCTCAAAGACGAACTTCCTATTTATTTGACCCTAATTTCCAAAAGTTAGTAAAGTCAAATAAGAATCTGGAAGAGGCATTACTTGTTCTGGAACAGTTCAAAACTCTGGCCGGAAACATTCGCATGTATACAAGCGAGTATTCAGGGTTGATTTCTGCGAACATCGTGACACCTGTCGGTGTTCACTACAGGGACAAAGCCATGGCGGTTGACGGCGTGATTCCCTTTTACATGCAGAACGGCGGTTTTGTACAAAAACAAGCGGTCGGGATATACCAGAATGTTATTAGGCAAATGAACATTCTGCTGCCGGAGATTATTCCCGGCTTAAAGCTGGACATCTTTGAGCGCGAAGCTCGCATTGGTCAAAACGGAGCAGATGAAGTGCGGCTGGAGTTTTTCGTCACACGTGGCGGAAAGCGTTTTTCTCTTGTCTATGAGTCAGATGGCATCAAAAAAATTATCGGACTTCTAAGTTTTCTCGTTGAGGCATACAATGATCCGAATATCATTGCAGCCATTGACGAGTTTGATTCAGGGATTTTCGAATACCTGCTCGGTGAATTAGTGGATGTGATGGCGACTGGTGCTAAAGGTCAGCTTATTTTCACCTCGCACAACCTTCGGGTGCTTGAGGTGCTGCCGACGAACTGCGTTGTCTTCTCCACAACCAACCCTGAAAATCGTTACATACGAATGAAGGGCGTAAAACGCACCAATAATCTTCGGGATTTCTACCTTCGTGCCATTCAGCTTGGCGGACAGAGCGAAGAGTTGTATGTTGGCCAGACGACAAGTAAAATCCGTATGGCATTGATTAAAGCTAAAGCGGGGGCGAAACTTGACTAAAAAGAAAGTGATTGTTCTGATTGTTGAAGGTATCACAGACCAAATGATTTTCGAAGAATATATTGGTGAAATCGTTAATCATCACAGCTTTTTCGTTAAAGTCATCAATGGAGATGTTTTCACCAGCAAATCATACGCTGCTTTATCACCAAAACAGATTGTCGGTGAAATCATGAAAATTGTGAAAGAGCAAAACAAATTTCTGCCTTCAGATATTGCTCTGATTGCACAACTGACAGATACTGACGGTGTTTTTATTCCCGTTGAGGATTATACTGTTTCCGACGAATGTCAAAATGATACGAAGACCTACTGGTATGATCTCGAAAATAAGCAAGTCTGTGTAGAGTCTCAGGATAAGCTGGAGCACTTGAGAGATATTTGGTATAAAAAGAGGCAAAAAATACTTGCTTTGCGAAAAGGCGTCTTTTACTCCTCTGCAAAGATTCCCTACTTTCTGTACTACAACTCTTTAAACCTTGAACATGTGACGCAAAATGATATTTTGAAGGACGAAGAGAAGCAGATATCGGCAGTCAGATTTATCGACGATTTAGGCGAAGATTTTCAAAGATTTATTGATTTCTTCGAACATAAATCTGTCGGGAAAGATTTTGATGAATCTTGGGATTTCATCATTGGAAGTTCGGAATGGAATGTTTCGAAGTCGAATGTGAAGTTTTTTGGTTGAAAGACTTATAGGGATGTAGAACTTTTACTTTCGCGCGCCTCTCTAGTGAGGCATACCATAGGTATTTAAAAGGAGATGTGATATAATGATTATAAAGAGCGACGTCGCCAGTGCTGAATAGCGCAGGCCGCGCCGTTTTTTTCAATCATTTGCAATTCAAATCATAATAGGATATAATGTAATTACTAAATAATTACTGGAAAAAGGCGACAAAATGGAAACAAAGACAAGAGTACAAGGGAATTCTTTAACCTTGACCGTACCAAAATCATTTCATATTAAAGAGGGCGTCGTTGTTGAGCCGGAGCTGAAAAATGACGGTATTTTCTATCGCTTTGTTAAAGAAGACCAATTTTTTGATTATGATGCTGATATATTGAGAGACCTTATATCAGACGGCCTTGCAGGAGAAGAACTCATCGCGGCTTTTAAAGAGAAGAAGAGGAAAATTCCTCTTGCTTTTGAAGCAATAAAGAAAGAAGCGAGCAAGGCTAAACCAATGAGCAGGAAGGAGTTTGAGCGTGAAATCGGCTTATGAGATTGTTCCGCTTAATTCTGTAAAAAAGTATCTTAAAAAGCTGAAAGACCGTAGGCTAAAAGAACTTTTTGTAGACTTGATTTATTCTGAAATTGCTGAAAATCCTTACGATGGTATTGAGAAAAAAGGAGATTTGTCAGGAATCTGGGTGAGAAAACTGCGTTATAAGAGAACTGACTACAGAGTTGCCTATCTGATTGAAGATGATGAAGATAAAAAGTTATACCTGTTCTGCTGGCTGGGACTCACGAGAGTTTCTATACGAGTTGAAGAGGTACTTACTTTGAATAAAAATGTCTTTCGGCTTGTCTCAAGTGCACAAATTTTAGAAAGCTTTTCCGTTTCTCTTGGCAGAGGTAGCATTGTTTCATATAATACCAGTAACAGTACTTGACGCGCCCCTCCTGTGATGCGGACCAGTCGAGTCGTTTTTGTTTTACGGCGGATTTTGTGACTGAAAAGGGAGAACAGCACTCCCTTTATCGGTTGATGAGAAGCTTGAAAAAGCTCTGGTGAGTCTTTGTGTGAATCTCCCTTCTGGTTGAAGGTGTATTAGATTATGGGAAAAGTTTATAATTTCATCGGTATTAGTTGCAAAATAGGGCAACAATGAGTTAAAATAAGAGTAGCAAATACTTGACAAAGGAAGTTAGCATGTCTACAATTAGCAGAGCAGAGCAGAGCAGAGCAGAGCAGAGCAGAGCAGAGCAGAGCAGAGCAGAGCAGAGCAGAGCAGAGCAGAGCAGAGCAGAGCAGAGCAGAGCAGAGCAGAGCAGAGCAGAGCAGAGCAGGTAAATTTTACCTCTTTTCAGTGTACACTAAGAGAGTCGGCAAAACTGTCGGCTTTTTTGAGTGGAAGTGAGCGGGTATAATGGCAAAGAAAAGCTTACTTAGCATCACCGAAATTGAAGACAAAACTAAACAGCTAATAGAAAACCTGAACCAAGGAACATTCATTGAGGAATTCCTAGAACTTTTTGATATTCCCAGAACAAGTATCACACGTGCAAAAAATTCTGATGGAGATTTTTTCATCAGAAACAAAGTGCAATATAGAAAAGTAAAATTTAACCCACTGGAAGCAATGGATGAAATCATCCAAGAAATCGAAGAGCAGAAGCGCAAACCACGTTATATTATCACAACAGATTTTCATCAGCTTTATGCAAAAGATACAACGACAAACGACACACTTGCTATTGACTTTGAAGATTTGGCAGCGTATGCTGACTTTTTCCTTGCATGGAACGGCATTGAAAAGGTAGATTATCAGAAAGAAAATCCTGCAGATATCAAAGCTGCAGAACGTTTTACCAAACTCTATGATGAACTGGTAAAAATCAACCTTGAGCTTGCTAAAGAAGAAGTTGAGGGAAAATCTTTTAATCTTTTCTTGATTCGTGCACTTTTCCTTTATTTTGCGGAAGATACAGAGATTATTGCCAAAGGTTCATTCACAAATATCTTAAAAACTCGCACCAAAGAGGATGGCAGCGACTTGAACCTAGTAATAAAGGCGCTTTTTGAGGTTCTTGACGTTCCTGAGAATAAACGAGAAAAAACACCAGAATGGCTAAACGAATTTCCTTACGTCAATGGAAAGCTTTTCAAAGAACCGCATCACGACTTGGTTTTCAGTGCGTATACTCGAAAACTCTTGATTGAAGCTGGTGAACTGCTCAAATGGAATGAGATTAACCCTGACATTTTAGGTGCAATGATTCAAACGGTTGCAAATAAGGAAGCGCGCCAAGTTGCAGGAATGCACTATACCAGTGTGCCTAATATCATGAAAGTGATAAAGCCACTTTTCCTTGATGAATTAATCACAGAATTTGAACGTTTATCAGACAGCATAGATTATTATTTGTCTGCAACAGATTTAACTGGAAAGCACGTTAAAGAATATCAAAAAGATAATGTAAAAAATCTCTATGATTTACTCAATCGGATGTCAAAAATTAAGTTTCTGGACCCTGCTTGTGGCTCTGGTAATTTTTTGATTATTACTTATAAAGAACTGCGTCGTCTGGAAATTAAAATATTGCTGAAAATCCAGGAACTTCAAGGCGATATCCTGATTAATAGCTCAGAAATCAAACTGTCCAATTTTTCAGGAATTGAAATTGATGATTTTGCTCATAAAGTTGCGCGCCTTTCACTTTACATTGCCGAGCATCAGATGAATGTGGAGTTGACAACCGCTATTCCAAATGTGAATCCGTCTTTGCTTCCTCTTAAAGAATCAGGAAATATCATTCATGCTAATGCTCTACGTGTCGACTGGAATGAGATTGTGCCTCATGGAGCAGATGATGAAGTTTATATTATGGGGAATCCGCCATATATTGGGGCTAAAAATAGGACAGAAACTCAAAAAGAGGATTTAGAGATTGCAATTGGTGAGGATATAAAGTTTGGGAATCTTGATTATATATCTGGCTGGTTTTATAAGGGGGTAATATATATTGAAGATTCATCCGCTACTCTTTCATTCGTAACAACTAATTCAATTTGTCAGGGTATCCAAGTTTCTTTACTTTGGGAATTCATTTTGAATCATGTAGAGATAAGTTTTGCTTATTCATCATTCAAATGGGGAAATCAAGCAAAGAACAACGCAGGAGTTTCAGTAGTCATTATTGGACTCTTCAAATGCAAAGATAGCCATTCAAAAAAGATTTTTGACGATAACATGAATTATATAGAAGTGGAAAACATAACTCCTTATCTGACACAGGGAGATACTATATTTGTAAAGAATCACACACAGTCTATTTCTGAGTTACCAAGTATCTTATCGGGAAGTAGTCCGTATGATGGAAACAACTTGATTGTTTCATATGAGAAGTATATAGAATTAAATAGGGAAAACTCACCTGCTATTGAATGGATAAAACTTTTTATTGGCGGAGATGAATTTATTAATGGCAAAAAGAGATATGTAATACATCTGACAAAACAGAACTATGAAGAGGCTTGTACAATCTCTTTTATATCAGAGCGAGTTCGTAAAACTCAACTGAGTAGATTACAAAGTAAGCGAGAGACTACAAGGAGACTGGCAGAAACCCCTTACCTCTTTGGTGAAGATAGGTATAAAGAAAGCAATATGGCGATTTGCATACCAGTTACCTCTTCTGAAGGAAGAGAATATGTGCCAATGGGAATAATCAATTCTGATATGGTAATTAGTAAAAACTTATTTGGTATTTATGATGCAGAATTGTGGCTGCTAGGTGTTTTGCAAAGCAAAATGCACATGGTTTGGTTCAAATCTATTGGCGGGAAAATGAAGACCGATTATAGTTATTCCGCAGGCATGGTTTACAACACATTTCCAATTCCGCCGCTTTCAACCCAGAGGAAAAATATTTTGGAGGAAGCGGTTCTAGAAATGCTTGATGTGCGCGAAGAGGAAGGGGGCACTTTAGCAGAGCTTTATGGCGGTGCCAATAAACCAATGAATGCCAGGTTACGCAAGGCGCACGAGAAAATTGACGGCATCGTAGAGCGTGCCTATCGCCAAGAACCTTTTAAGTCAGACGAAGAGCGCCTAAGTGTGCTTTTGAAACTTTATCAGAAAATGACAGGAGAAGAAAATGGGAATGTTTAGCGATTTACCTCAGGCAAAATTGAAATTGAGAAAGAAAAATGGAGAAGAATTTGATTTTTCAGCAAATCTTCAAACAAATAGATTATTCACTGATATCCAATCAATTCCATTCGAAGATGGAGACATGATTGAACGCATTTTACCTACAGGTGTTTTGGAAATGTATCATATTGTCGATATTGGATATAAAGAGGAAGATGGTTATGGTTTTCCTTCACATTATCAAATGAAGATAGAAAAAAGTCCAAAGTCTGAAAGCAATACTATTAGTTTTAGTGGCAAACAAGTGACATTGGATGCTTCAAACGGGGGACAAATAAATATCCAAAGCGGAAACAATAATAGCCTCAATGTAGTTTTGACGAGTGATGAAGAAAATCGCTTCACGGAACTAATGACAAGAATTGAAAAAATTGAAGATAATGAAGATATTTATCAAAAATGTTTGCAAATGAAAAATGCAGTTGGAACTGAGAGCTTTTCTGAAAAGTATAACCAATTCATTCAAACTACAGCAAATCATATGACGATTATTGCTCCATTCATTCCCTTTTTGTCTTCGCTATTACAACGCTAATTACTTGTAAAAAATTTAGTTGAAATCAATTTTGAACTATAGGAAAAGGAAAATGACATCAAACATTCTAGAAATTAAATATGACAGCACAGGAAAAAGCCAAAACACCAACAGTCTCGGCATGAGAGAAATGCAAGCACGTGTCTACGAAAAACGTGACGCACAATACTTATTAGTCAAAGCTCCGCCAGCTTCAGGGAAATCACGTGCCCTGATGTTTGTAGCCTTAGATAAACTGCATCATCAAAATGTAAAGAAAGCCATCATTGCAGTGCCGGAACGCACAATCGGGAAATCGTTTCAGACAACAGAGCTCTCTAAATTTGGCTTTTTCACAGATTGGGTGGTTCAGCCAAATAACAATTTAACGGACCGTGGAACAAGTGAGAGCAAAGTGACACAATTCGTAAACTTTATACGTTCCAAAAATCCTGAGGATGATATCTTGATATGCACACATGCGACTCTGCGCTTTGCTTTTGAGCAACTCAATGATGCAGACTTTAACGATGTATTACTTGCAATCGATGAATTTCATCATGTTTCACAAGACGATAATTCGGTTTTAGGAAATGCTTTGCGAAATATCATGGGAAATTCCTCCGCCCATATTGTAGCAATGACAGGCTCATATTTCCGCGGCGATTCCGTGCCAATCCTCGAGCCAGCAGATGAGCAGAAGTTCGAAAAAGTCACTTATACTTATTATGAGCAGCTTGAAGGTTACAGATATTTGAAAAGCTTTGCTATGGGTTACAGCTTTTATCGCGGGCGATACACAGATGCTTTATCTGAAGTGTTAGATACTACGAAAAAAACGATTATTCATATCCCAAATGTTAATTCAGGCGAGTCGACCAAGGACAAATACGACGAGGTTGACCGTATTCTGGAAGAGCTTGGCGATGCTCGCTTTGATGAAGAAACAGGTCTGTGGTTAGTAGCAGAAGAAGATGGTCATGTTCTGAAAGTTGCGGACCTTGTCAATGAAGAGGGACGTGAAAAAGTTCAAGACTACCTTCGTAAAATGACAGAACTTGATGATTTGGATATTATCATCGCACTAGGCATGGCAAAAGAAGGATTCGACTGGCCTTTTGCGGAATATGCTTTGACAATTGGGTATCGGAATTCATTAACTGAAGTGGTTCAGATTATTGGTCGCGTGACGCGTGATAGCTCAAATAAGACACATGCGCAATTTACCAATCTTATTGCTCAACCGGATGCTCAGGATGATGAAGTGATGTTTGCGGTAAACAATGTGATGAAAGCCATCACAGCAAGTCTGTTGATGGAATCTGTTCTTGCGCCAAATTTTAAGTTTAAGCGCAAAGACAATGATGAGCAGAAATCAAGCGGGACGGATATATTTATCAAAGGACTGAAAGAGCCATCTTCTGAGCGTTCAAAAAACATTATTGAAAATGACTTGAATGACCTGAAAGCCACGATTCTTCAGGATAGTCAGATTCAACAAGCCATTGCAGCAGGAGTTGATGCGAAAGTCATTAACAAGCAATTGATTCCGCGGGTGATTATGACGACTTATCCTGACTTAAATAATGACGAGACTGAGGAAGTGCGTCAGCACCTGATTGCACAGGCCGTGATTCAAGCCTCAACAGCGGAAGAAGGTACAGCAGGAAATCAATTTTTACGTATGGCGGACAAGTTCATCAATATTGATGATTTAGCAATTGATTTGATTGATGAAGTGAATCCTTTCCAGCGTGCCTATGAAGTCATTTCTAAGGAAATTGATGCGCCAACCCTTAAGTTCATTCAGAATTATATGGACGGAGTCAAGTTCACATTTAGTGACGACGAATTGCTGATGCTTTATCCGCAGATTAAACAATTTCATGAGGAAAACGGAAGACTTCCTGATAAAGCAAGTGCAGACCAGTATGAACAACGTTTAGCCTTTGCCTTTTCTCGTTTAGAACAATTAAGAAGAGAGAGGCAGAATGGATAAAAAAACGTTAGATGATATTTTTGCTGATCCTATCTTTAATGAATTGATTTCTGAGCTCCCACACAAGCAGAGTCAAAAAGTTGATTCAGAAATTGAGAAATTTCAGGAGATTATCAACTGGATAAAAAGCCATGATGGCAAGGAACCTCAAAAAAATAAAGATATGACTGAGCGCAAGTTGTTTTCGAGGCTGAAGGGTTATCGTGAAAAAACTGAGATGATTAGCAAGCTTGCACCCATTGATGAATTAGGTTTGCTAGCTATTAAAGTAGAGGAACAAAGCACTGACGATAATCCTAAAACTTTGGATGACATATTGAGCGACGAAAGTTTATTTGAAGAAGGCGGAAAGTCAAAGGCATTACTGGATTTATCAAGGTACAAACGCACAATCAACGCTGCCGACAAAGTCAGTCGAAGAAAGCATGCCAACCATTTTGAACAGTATGAACCGTTATTCAGATTAGTACAAGCTGAGTTGGCATCCGGGAAACGTAAACTGATAGATTTTTCAGACTATCAGGTAGAGGCAAATAAGTTTTATGTTCAAAATGGCGTATTGCTTTATGTTGTCAGCGTCGGGAAGCATTTTACAGATAAGCATGGCGACGATAATGCTTATTTACATATCGTTTATGAAAATGGAACTGAAAACAGGAAAACACTATTCCGCTCATTAACGGCTTCCTTGTATTCAAAATCTCGCCATGGGAAAATGGTTACAGAAGTGACAAGTGATGTAATGGGAGAGACAACTGTTCAGGAACGAGCAGCAGAATACATCACTACAGGCTACATATATGTAGTCAAATCACTCAGTGACAACCCAGAAATAGCAAAGTATCATAATCTATACAAAATCGGTTACGCAGGAGAGAGTGTAGAAAAAAGAATATCTGATGCTGAAAATGAAGCAACTTATTTGTATGCACCCGTAAAAATTGTTGCAACTTGGGAAGTTCAAAATTTTAGTGCACGTAAGCTGGAAAACGCGCTCCATCACTTACTGGAAGATAAGCAGCTAAAAATTGAGGTGCCTACGGCAAATGGGGAATATGAATCGCCGAGTGAATGGTATATTGTTGATATTGAACATGTAAAAGATATAGTGAATAAACTTATTGTGGACATCCAGATGTAGTTTACTATTCCTGAACAAAGCTTAAAGAAACCATATCATTTTTATTTTTGCAAGAGGTCTGGATCGGTCAAAAGTTATACATTTACATCATTTTGTCCAGAAACATCTACCAATTTTTTACGTATTAAATAGTATGGGGATGAAAATCCTCTGTGTTAATTTTTTATCGGTGTTGCACCCCCGGCAAATACTAGTTGAAATTGGGAGGATGTACGATGGTAAAATGCAAATTTCTCCTGGAAAGGTGTTATGGAGCAGCTGCTGACTGCAGTCGAGATTGTACGTCTTATCGTCACAGTCGCAAAAGTTGTAGTCTGGCTATGTGAAAACTCTAGTCTCCTCGAAAAAGAAGACTAGAGTTATCACTCTATAACACCGAGGATAATTGACACGGACGAGTCGCAAGCTCGTCCTTTTTATGTGACAATTCCTTGATGAGATTATTTTAACATTTTTTTAGATGAAGTCAAGGGATTTCTGCTAATTCCGAACATTCAAGAAAAAAGAAAAGCAAAAGTTCGATTTTTGCTTTTTCTTTTCCGGAAAATCATCTAAACTAGAGTTAGAGAAAATGGAAAACTTGAAAAAAACGATTGGGATTATCGGCGGCGGGCAGTTGGGGCAGATGATGGCGATTTCTGCACAGTATATGGGGCATTGTGTGGTTACGCTGGACCCGAATGGGCAATGTTCGGCCGCTAAGTGTTCGGATGCGCTGATTGTGGCGGATTACGATGATGTGGGTGCTCTGCAGCGGCTGGCTGAAGTCTGCGACTTGATTACTTATGAGTTTGAAAATGTGTCGGCCGCAGCATTGCACAAAGTTGAGGATGTTGTACAGATTCCTCAGGGGATTCGATTGCTCGAAATCACGCAGAATCGGCGGGCGGAGAAGGAATTCTTGGAAACATGCGGGCTGCGGATTGCGCCTTGGAAGCTGATTCGCTCAGTGGACGATTTGCCTGAAAGTGTCGTGAAAAAGCAGGTGCTGAAAACGAGCCGCGGCGGTTATGATGGGCATGGACAAATTGTTGTGAAATGTTCGGAAAATCTTCGGGAGGCACGGGAACTTGCACAAAATGCTGAATGTGTACTGGAAGATTTCATTGCTTTCGACAAGGAAATTTCGGTGGTGGTCAGCGGCAACGGCAGGGAATATGTGACTTTTCCGGTTTGTGAAAATGAACATGTTGACAATATTCTGCATCAGACGATTGCGCCTGCACGAATTTCTGAATTTGTCCAGAAAGAAGCTGTGCAAATGGCGCTCAGTATTGCAGAGAGACTTGGACTATTTGGCACGCTTTGTGTGGAAATGTTCTTGACAAATGACGGTCAGCTGTACATTAATGAGTTGGCGCCGCGGCCGCATAACTCGGGGCATTATACGATTGAGGCCTGTGATTTTTCACAGTTTGATTTGCATGTTAAGGGAATTCTCGGGGAGGAGCTTCCTCAGCCTCGGCTGCTGAAAAATGCGATGATGCTTAATCTGCTGGGACAACATGTCGAGGCGGCTGACAAGCTCAGCTCGATGCATCCGGATTGGCACGTCCATGATTATGGAAAAAAGGAAGCTAAGTACAACCGGAAAATGGGGCATGTCACGATTTTGACGGATGATTTTGGACAAACTTTGGAAGAAGTACAAAATACAGAAATTTGGAGGGGATTATGAAAAAAGGACCGCTGCTCTACGCTGGAAAGGCGAAGAAGCTTTACACAACTGACGACGAGAAGGTGCTCTGGGTTGAGTACTGCGACCAGGCGACGGCGCTGAACGGCGCGCGAAAGGAGCAGATTGCCGGCAAGGGGGAGCTGAACAATCAGATTACGTCGCTGATTTTCGAGAAGTTGAATGCGGCGGGCGTGACGACGCACTTCATCAAGCAGCTGTCAAAGACGGAGCAGCTGAACGAGCGGGTGTCGATTATTCCGCTTGAGGTGGTGCTGCGAAATGTGGTGGCGGGCTCGTTTGCGAAGCGTTTTGGGCTTGAAGAGGGTGCGGTGCTGCCTGAGCCGATTGTCGAGTTTTATTATAAGGACGATGCGCTGGATGACCCTTTTATCAATGATGAGCATGTCAAGTTTTTGGACATCGCGACCGATGAAGAGATTGTGTTTTTGAAAACGGAGACCAGAAAAATCAATGAGCTGCTGAAGAAAATCTGGTCTGAAATCGGCTTGACGCTGGTGGATTTCAAGCTTGAGTTCGGCCGCCGGGCTGACGGGACAATCATTCTGGCAGATGAGATTTCGCCGGATACGTCGCGGCTCTGGGACGCGGACGGTAATCATATGGACAAGGACGTGTTCAGGCGCAATATCGGCGATTTGATTACGGTGTATCAGCAGGTTCTGGAAGCTTTAGAAAAATAAGATGTGAAACATGCCCATTTTCAGGCGTGTTGAACTCAATTAAGATAAGTTAATAGGGAGCATTCAGTGGGAACTCAAACAACAGTCAGCACACGTATTTTCGTTGAAAAATCAAGATGTGAAGCACGCCCGCTTTGAGGCGTAGAAATTTAGGAAATCGTGGTTCTGCCCGTAGGGCAGGTTCCGATTTATCTAATTTCCTAGCCTCAGGCGTGCTGAACTCAGTTAAGATAAATTAATAAGGGGAATTCATTGACAACTAGCACACGTATTTTCGTTGAAAAATCAAGATGTGAAGCACGCCCGCTTTGAGGCGTAGAAATTTAGGAAATCGTGGTTCTGCCCGTAGGGCAGGTTCCGATTTATCTAATTTCCTAGCCTCAGGCGT
>NZ_BAAGGQ010000024.1:0-20344 GCF_054658595.1 Lactovum odontotermitis | reverse complement strand
TAAAATCTCTTAAAACTTATATTATAAATAAAAAATAAAGAAAGTCGGAGTTTGTTTTCTTGCATTTTAAGACATATTCAGTTAAAATGTTAATGTACATAACGTCTAAAATAAAATAGAACAAATAATCTTGAGTGTCTAAATACAAGAATCTAGATTATTGAAGAACGATTTGTGATTGGCTGAAACTGAAATAACAGCATAAGCGAATTAGGAGGAATTATGGTAACCGGCAAACATTCAACGGACTGGCAAAAAAAACATACCGAACTTCATTTGAAAAAGGTGCAGCAGGATTCTGTCTTGACGCATTTTCGAGCGTGGAAATCTGGTAAAAACTGGCTTTATGCTTCCTCTCTTTTCACGATATTAGTGGGGGGCACAACAGTCGCCAAGGTAATCAGTCCTGAGCTTTTACAAACGGATGCTCAGGCGCTTTTTAATACTTTTGAGCCTCATGCAAGTGCAGATACTATAACTGCGCCAAGTTCGGCAGGTTCTTCGTCAAGCAGTGCCTCAAGCGTTTCATTAAAGACTGCTGTAAAAACTGCTGTGAATTCTGCTGCCGGGAGCGTGAGTGCGGCTTCATCAGAGAATTCGAGCTTGGCTACTTCATCCTCGGCTTCAACTTCAACTTCGTCTGCAGCCAGTAAAGCTGCTTCAGAGAATTCTCAGTCGGCGGCTATGACCCTTTCAGAAATCGCTAGTTCAACGGCATCATCCGTTGCCTCAAGCCATGCTTCAATGGTAGCAGCCTCAATCAGCTCGAGCAAAGCTGTTTCAGTAAGTCTGATGAGTGAACAAGCCAGCATAGCTCCATTTGCAGCCGCAGCGCAATCAGGTGTGGGTACAGTAGATAACAATACACAATGGGACACCGGAAACCACGGCGCACTGCCTAATTTTGCCGATAATAACAGCTGGGGAATAGGCGGCGGCGCAAGCAGAGGGAGTGCCGCAAATCAAATTGGTTTGATTTCGCAGGGCGGGAATATAGCAGGCGGAGCAGCTTATAGACCCGCGGTAGATATGACAAAGCCGCTCACAATTAACGGCTCGTTCCAGGTGACGACGACAACAGGAAGTGATTGGACTCAAGCCGGGGATGGCGTAGGCTTTATCTTGTCTCCAGTAAGTTCTACAGACCTTCGAGAAGGCGGCGGACAAGAATCACTCGGTGTTGGCGGTCTTCCGAACACCATTTTCCTGGGAAGAGATTTATACAGTAATCCTGGAACAGACGGCGGAAGCGGCGGCGGTACAACAGAAGTTGCCATCCGCTTCACTGATTCCGCAGGCGCCCTGCAGCCGACAAATTATGACGCAGGCGATAAACCTTTAGCTAGTTCAGGTGCAGCGTGGGCAAAGATGGATGATGTGGCATTGGTAGGCGGGCGGCAGACATCGATTAACGAAGGGGTGGAAATTATTTGGACGCCTACAGGGCCTGGAGATACACCGGGAACTACCACTGGCACGCTGACTATGACACTTGTCTCCACAGTGGGCAATATTCCATCCACTATAACTTTGGCGACAACAGTAACCGTGCAGAACGTGATGACAGTCGGTTTGGCGGCCTCTCAAGGCGGAAATACAGGAACCATGGGTGCCACACTAACCGGCGCTACAGGTATACAGGCGACGCAGAATGTCTTAGTAAATTATGTCAATCAGAGTACAGGTTCAGCAGTAGCTGGCTGGAAGCAGTCAACGATTACCGCCAATGTAGGAGACAGTGTAGCAGTCGTTGCTCCGGGCGGACAGTCGAGCTCAAACCCCGGTGCGCCCGGAAGTTATACTTACGTTGCGCCAAGCGCTCCTGCTGGATATACATACAGTAAAGTAGACCCTCCGATTGTGAATGTCAAAAACTTTTTCTCAGATACAGACAATCCCAATGTCGTCAATGTATATTACACACCGAATCAGCAGACGGCGAAATTCTACTATAGTTATGCAGACGGAACAACAGGACCCGCGCTTCCGGCAATGACACAAGGCGACGGCTTGACAGACGGGGCGATTTCAGCCCCCATACTTGATATTCCTTCTGGTTACACGGCCAGCTACTTAGCACCAAATGGAACTGTCTTCACCAGTTTAGGTGAAGCTATCCTTTCGCAATCAGGCCCAGGAGGCACAGCTGGAACCTATGGTCCGAATTCCTCAACAGGAACGACAGGTTACACAGCAAATACCAATGATTTCAAGATTATTCTGACAGCCAACCCTCTCACAGTGACGGTAAAAGGGCAAGACAGCAGCGACGCCGCGATTCTCAATAATCAGCCGTCAGGTCAGCAGGGCGGTTCAATTGCCACCCAAACGGGAGATACAATTACACCGAACGTTCCGCAGACGACGACAAGTCCGAATGGTTACCCGGTCACAGCAATCGTCACAGACCAGAGCGGAAAAGATGTTACAAGCGATTTCTTCGGCAAAAAACTGACCGCTTCCGATCAGAATACAACTTACAATGTTCATTACATACTTACCGATGAAGGAGAATCGGACTCCGAGTCTGATTTTGACCATAATTCTGACCTGGACAGCAATTCAGATTTTGAGCATAATTCTGATGTAGACAGTAATTCGGATTTTGTACATGATTCTGAGTCGGATAGTACTTCGAACTTTGAACATGATTCTGAATCAGATAGTACTTCGAATTTTGATCATGATTCGAATAGTCTGAGTGATAATGATTCGGATAGTTTAAGTGATTCTACTTCAGATAATTTGAGTGACAGTGACTCGGATTCACTGAGCGACAGCGCTTCGGACAACGTGAGTGATTCTGCTTCGGATTCACTGAGCGACAGTGCTTCGGACAATGCGAGTGATTCTGTTTCGGATTCCTTGAGTGATAGTACTTCGGATAGTTTGAGCGATTCGAGTTCAGACAGTTTAAGTGACTCAAGCTCAGATTCCTTGAGTGATAGTGCTTCAGATAGCTTGAGCGATTCAGCTTCGGATTCCTTGAGTGATAGTGCTTCGGATAGTTTGAGTGATTCTGCTTCGGATTCCTTGAGTGATAGCGCTTCGGATAGCTTGAGTGATTCAGACTCAGATTCTTTGAGTGACAGTGCTTCAGATAGTTTGAGTGATTCTGCTTCCGACAGTTTAAGTGACTCAAGTTCAGATTCTTTGAGTGACAGTGCTTCAGATAGTTTGAGCGATTCGAGTTCCGACAGTTTAAGTGATAGTACTTCGGATAGTTTGAGCGATTCTGCTTCAGACAGTTTAAGTGACTCAAATTCAGATTCCGTGAGTGATAGTGCTTCGGATAGTTTGAGTGATTCAGCTTCGGATAGCTTGAGTGACAGTGCTTCGGATAGTTTGAGTGATTCGAATTCAGACAGTGTGAGCAATTCTGCTTCCGACAGTTTAAGTGACTCGAGTTCAGATTCATTGAGCGATAGTGCTTCGGATAGTTTGAGTGATTCGAATTCAGACAGTTTAAGTGATAGTTCTTCAGACAGTGTGAGCGATTCTGCTTCCGACAGTTTAAGTGACTCAAGTTCAGATTCCTTGAGTGATAGTGCTTCGGATAGTTTAAGTGACTCAAGTTCAGATTCATTGAGTGATAGTGCTTCAGATAGCTTGAGTGATTCAGCTTCGGATTCCCTGAGCGATAGTTCTTCAGACAGTTTAAGTGACTCAAGTTCAGATTCCTTGAGCGATAGTGCTTCGGATTCCTTGAGCGATAGTACTTCAGACAGTTTGAGTGATTCTGCTTCAGATTCCTTGAGTGATAGTACTTCAGATAGTTTGAGTGATTCTGCTTCCGACAGTTTAAGTGACTCAAGTTCAGATTCCTTGAGTGATAGTGCTTCGGATAGTTTGAGTGATTCAGCTTCAGATTCCTTGAGTGAAAGTGCTTCGGATTCCCTGAGTGAAAGTGCTTCGGATTCCCTGAGTGACAGCGCTTCGGATAGTTTGAGCGATTCCGACTCGGATTCCCTGAGTGACAGTGCTTCAGACAGTTTGAGCGATAGTGCTTCAGATTCCTTGAGTGACAGCGCTTCGGATAGTTTGAGTGAAAGTGCTTCGGATTCCCTGAGTGAAAGTGCTTCGGACAGCGTGAGTGATTCTGACTCGGATTCCCTGAGCGACAGTGTTTCTGATAGTCTGAGTGATAGCGACTCGAATAGCCTAAGTGATTCTGATTCAGCTTCCGATAGTTTAAGTGACAGCGATTCAAATAGCATAAGTGATTCTGATTCCGTTTCCGATAGTTTGAGTGATAGTGCTTCGGATAGCGTAAGTGCTTCTGATTCCGTTTCCGATAGTTTAAGTGATAGCGCTTCGGATAGCTTGAGTGATTCCGATTCTGTCTCTGATAGTTTGAGTGATAGCGCTTCGGATAGCTTGAGTGATTCTGATTCCGTTTCCGATAGTTTAAGTGACAGTGACTCGAACAGCGTGAGTGCTTCTGATTCCGTTTCCGACAGTGTGAGTGACAGTGATTCAGATAGCGTAAGTGCTTCTGATTCCGTTTCCGACAGTTCGAGTGACAGTGATTCGAACAGCATAAGTGCTTCTGATTCCGTTTCCGATAGTTTAAGTGATAGCGATTCGAATAGCTTGAGTGATTCTGATTCTGTTTCCGATAGTTTAAGTGACAGTGACTCAGATAGCTTAAGTGACTCGGATTCTACTTCTGACAGTTCGAGCGAGAGTGCCTCGGATTCCCAGAGTGACAGTGTTTCCGGTTCAGATAGTTTAAGTGATAGTACCTCAGACTCTCAAAGTAACAGTGTTTCCGATTCTGACAGTTCGAGTGACAGTGCTTCGGATTCCCAGAGCGACAGTGTTTCCGATTCCGATAGCTCGAGCGAGAGCACTTCGGATTCCCAGAGTGACAGTGTTTCAGACTCTGATAGCTCGAGCGAGAGCACTTCAGATTCCCAGAGTGACAGTGTTTCAGACTCTGATAGTTCGAGCGAGAGTGCATCAGATTCCCAAAGTGACAGTGTTTCAGACTCTGATAGTTCCAGTGAGAGTGCATCAGATTCCCAAAGTGACAGTGTTTCAGACTCTGATAGCTCAAGCGAGAGCACTTCGGATTCCCAGAGTGACAGTATTTCGGACTCAGATAGTTTAAGTGATAGTACTTCAGACTCTCAAAGTGACTCGGATTCTACTTCTGACAGTTCGAGCGATAGTGTCTCGGATTCCCAGAGCGACAGTGTTTCCGATTCGGATAGCTCAAGCGAGAGCACTTCGGATTCCCAGAGTGACAGTATTTCGGATTCCGATAGTTCCAGTGAGAGTGCATCAGATTCCCAGAGTGACAGTGTTTCAGACTCTGATAGTTCGAGCGAGAGTGCATCAGATTCCCAAAGTGACAGTGTTTCAGACTCTGATAGTTCGAGCGAGAGTACTTCGGATTCGCAGAGTGACAGTATTTCGGACTCAGATAGTTTAAGTGATAGTACCTCAGACTCTCAGAGCGACTCGGATTCTACTTCTGACAGCTCGAGCGACAGTGTCTCGGATTCCCAGAGCGACAGTGTTTCAGACTCTGATAGCTCAAGCGAGAGCACTTCGGATTCGCAGAGTGACAGCATTTCTGATTCCGACAGTTCAAGTGACAGTGTCTCAGGCTCTCAGAGTGACTCGGATTCTACTTCCGACAGTTCAAGTGATAGCGTCTCGGACTCGGATAGTTCAAGTGAGAGTACATCAGATTCACAGAGTGACTCCGATTCTGCATCCGATAGTTCAAGCGAGAGTACTTCAGATTCTCAGAGCGACTCAGATTCTACTTCGGACAGTTCCAGTGATAGTGTCTCGGATTCACAGAGCGACTCAGATTCCACATCGGACAGTTCAAGTGACAGTACCTCAGATTCTCAAAGTGACTCAGATTCCACATCGGACAGCTCCAGTGACAGTAGCTCGGACTCCGACAGTTTGAGTGATAGTACTTCAGATTCTGATAGTGCATCAGAATCTCAGAGTGATTCCGATTCTATGAGCGAAAGTCCGCGTCGGCCTGCAACACCTTCTCATAAGACAGATTTGCCGAAGACCGGCGAGCAAACTTCAGATGCAGCTCTACTGGCAGGAGAAGCAGCGCTTGGTCTGGGACTGGCGGCGGCAGTTTTACAAAAGAAAAAGCGGACGCTAAAGAAAAAGAATAAAAATTTGAAAGATAAATAATCTGGCTGTTCACAGTTTAACTCTCTAGTTTTCAATCTCTTAAAAATAAAAAAGAGTTTCATACGAAAGTGTGGGATTCTTTTTGCTTTTGAACTTGGGTTCTTGCTATTTTTCTCGTCATAAAAATAAGTGTCTGATTTAGACAGGGTGACGAAAAAATTCTTGAGAATGATATAAAAGTGTGTTTGAAATACTCTAACTAGAGTTTAGCGCCCGATTCTGTTACAATAGACAAATGAAGAAGATTCTCTCGCTAGTAATTATTGCGGCCGGCATCCTAGCGGACCAGCTCGTCAAAAACTGGATTGTGGCGAACGTTCCGCTGAGCACAACCAAAAAGTTCATTCCAGAAATCATGAGCTTAACACACGTGACAAACTCCGGCGCTGCCTGGTCAATGCTGGAAGGCCAGCAGTGGATTTTCAACATTCTGACTCCAATTGCCGTGCTAGCCGCGCTGTATTTTCTCTGGAAGAAAAATGGACAAATTTTCTATAATGTCGGATTAAGCCTGGTCATCTCCGGAGCGCTGGGAAACTGGATTGACCGGATTCGCCAAGGCTTTGTCGTCGACATGTTTCAGACAGATTTCATAAACTTTGCGATTTTCAATGTGGCAGATGCCCTATTGTCAGTGGGATTTGTCGTCCTGATTATTGCAATTTTGACAGATAAAAGTGAACATCTCTCGACTTAATGTCTGTTTTTGCAATATTTAAAGGAAAATGTAAAAAATGAAAGAAATTTGGCAGGAGTTATTTGATAAAGCCGCAGCAGTAGTGAATCCTCGAGATATTTCCGAAAGTATCTTCGCGGGGAGTGTCGGCGCAGCCATATTAACCTCGAACGGGAATATTTATACAGGAGTTTCCGTAGACACGGATTGCTCGATGGGATATTGTGCAGAGCGCAATGCAATCGGCAGTATGCTGACAGCTGGCGAAAACCGAATTGTAAAGCTTGCAGCAGTTATGAGCGGCAAGGTCATTTTGCCCTGTGGTGTCTGTAGAGAATTTCTGATGCAGCTGGCGGATGAAAACTCAGCAGACATGGAAATTCTGCTCAGTTTCGAACCACTCAAAACTATAAAACTGGCAGAACTTCTGCCGCACTATTGGGATAAAAATGCAAGTAATAATTGACGAAAAAAACGCCGGTGAGCGTCTGGACAAAGCTCTGTCAAATCAGACAGAGTTTTCGCGCACGCTAATCGGCACACTAATAGACGAAAACCAAGTCACTGTCAACGGAACTGTCAAAAAAGCCAAATACAAGGTGAAAACAGGCGACAGCGTCGAGTTTGAAGTGCCGGAACCAGAGGTGCTCAACATCGCGGCAGAGGACATTCCGCTCGACATTGTCTACGAAGACGAGGACGTGGCGGTCGTCAACAAACCCCAGGGCATGGTCGTTCACCCCTCGGTCGGCCACAGCACAGGCACGCTGGTCAACGCTCTGATGTTCCATATCAAAGACCTCTCGAGCATCAACGGCGTCATCCGCCCCGGCATTGTCCACCGCATCGACAAAGACACGTCGGGCCTTTTGATGGTGGCAAAAAACGACAAGGCGCACGAGTCACTGGCGGCGCAGCTCAAAGCCAAAAGCACCCAGCGGCGTTACCTCGCGATTGTACACGGCGTCCTGGAAAACGAGCGCGGCACGATAGAAGCGCCGATTGGACGCGACCCCAAGAACCGGCAGCGGCAGGCAGTCGTCGCGGGCGGAAAAGCTGCGATTACCCACTTTAAAGTGCTGGAGCGTTTTCCGAGCGGACATGGGTCTGGCGGTTACTCCCTAATCGCGCTTCAGCTCGAAACCGGGCGGACACACCAGATTCGTGTACATATGGCCTACATCGGTCATCCAGTCGCCGGCGACCCACTCTATGGACCAAGCAAAAGCTTGAGCCCCAACGCCGGACAGTTCCTCCATGCAGAAACCCTCGGATTTATCCACCCGAGAACTGGCGAGCTGCTTGAATTCTCAGCACCAGTCCCGCGAATCTTCTCAGAGACATTGAAGAAACTCAGGCAAAACTAATCGAGCACAAACCCAGTGTTCGTTTTTTTTTGCGCCATAAAATCTGTGTATACCAATTTTAAAATATTTTATGCTTGACAAAGAAAACAACAAGTAATATAATATTTCTCGTGGAATAAAACCATAAAAATACAACTATACCAATTTAAAAAAGGAGATTTTATGTGCGGAATTGTAGGTGTCGTAGGAAATCGAAATGCAACAGATATTTTAATGCAGGGGCTAGAGAAGCTGGAGTACCGAGGCTATGACTCAGCCGGCATCTTTGTGACAAATGCGAATCACAAGTCAAAGCTGGTCAAATCAGTCGGCCGGATTGAAGACCTGCGCAATAAGCTGGGGATTGACGTTGCAGGGACTTCAGGCATTGGACACACCCGTTGGGCCACGCACGGCAAACCAAGTCTCGAGAATGCCCATCCGCAGACTTCTACATCCGAGCGCTTCATTCTCGTTCACAACGGCGTCATTGAGAATTTCGAAGAAATTCGTCAGAAATACCTGTCAACTGACAGTTTTATCGGCCAAACGGACACGGAAGTCGCAGTGCATCTCATCGCTAAATTTGCCGAAAATGAAGGTCTGCCGGTTCTGGAAGCATTCAAGAAAGCACTGGACATCATTGAGGGCAGCTATGCTTTTGCCCTGATGGACGCAGAAGCGCCAGACACGATTTACGTGGCCAAGAATAAGTCGCCGCTTCTCATCGGCCTAGGTGACGGCTACAACATGGTCTGCTCGGACGCCATGGCCATGATTCGCGAGACCAGCGAGTTCATGGAAATTCATGACAAAGAGCTGGTGGTACTGGAAAAAGATTCTGTGACAATCACGGACTACGCCGGAAATCCCGTGACGCGCGAGAGTTACACCGCCGAGCTGGATTTGAGCGACATCGGCAAGGGCACTTATCCATTTTACATGCTCAAAGAAATCGACGAGCAGCCCGCTGTCATGCGCAAACTCATCAAAACCTATGTCAATGACGACGGCACAATGAATGTCGCGCCGGAAATTGTCCAGGCTGTCCAGGAGGCAGACCGCCTCTACATTATCGCCGCCGGAACCTCCTACAACGCCGGTTTTGGTGCAAAAATAATGCTGGAAGCCTTGACTCAGGCGCCAGTAGAGTTAGGACTCGCCTCAGAATGGGGCTACGGCATGCCGCTCCTATCCGAAAAACCGCTCTTCATCTTCCTCAGCCAATCCGGTGAAACCGCCGACAGCCGGCAAGTCCTCGTCAAGGTCAACGAACTCGGCTTCCCGAGCCTAACCGTGACCAATGTGCCTGGCTCGACACTATCGCGTGAGGCCACATACACCATGCTGATAGGTGCGGGCCCTGAAATCGCCGTAGCGTCCACCAAAGCGTACACCGGTCAGATTGCAACCCTGGCCTTCCTGGCGAAGGCCGCTGGAGAAGCCGCAGGCCTGCCAGCCGCACACGACTTCAACCTGGTCAAAGAACTGTCGCTGGTTGCCCAGTCCATCGAAGCGACGCTCTCAGAAAAAGACAAAATCGCCTCGTTAGTCGAAAAACTATTACTGACGACACGCAGTGCCTTTTACATCGGCCGCAAACAGGACTATTTCGTTTCCATGGAAGCATCGCTAAAGCTCAAAGAGATTTCCTATGTCCAGTGTGAAGGCTTCGCCGCTGGCGAACTCAAGCACGGCACCATTTCCCTGATTGAAAAAGGCGTGCCAGTCTTGGCGCTGTTATCAGACCCGGCAGTTGCCTCGCACACCCGCGGGAACATCATGGAAGTCGTGGCACGCGGCGCTTCGACAATTATCATTGCTGAAGAAGCAGTCGCAAAGCCTGAGGACGACATTATCGTCACAAATGTGCATCCTTGGCTGTCTGCGATTGCCATGGTCGTTCCGACGCAGCTTATCGCTTATGAAACCTCGCTGCAGCGTGGGCTGGATGTGGATAAACCGCGTAATCTGGCCAAAGCCGTGACAGTTGAATAATAGTAAAGAGTTAAAAACAGCAATAAAGTCTGCCGAATCCGGCAGGCTTTTTGATTACCATGGACATACCAGTTTAAGATAAACTTTTTTCCGCCTATTAGGAAAAAAGCTTAGAAGAAATATGAAATCGTTTTTGTTAAGATTACATTATAAAAATAAAAGAAAAATAGTTCAAGCATTTATGCAAAACTATTAAGGAGAATAAAATGACAAAACAAGTATTACTCACCTGCGGTGCAGGCGCCTCTTCAGGATTTATGGCCGCAGCAGCACGTAAAGCTGCTAAAAAAGCTGGTGCAGATATTGAAGTTAAAGCAAAGAGCGAAACCGAAATTGAAGCCTCTTTGCCATCCATTGACCTACTCCTCGTGGCACCTCATCTGAAATACATGATTGACGAAGTCAAAGGCATGTGTGAAGAACACAATGTAAGATGCGCAGTCATTCCCCAACGCATTTACGGTGCACTGGACGGTAAAGGTCTAGTAGAATTTGCTGTTCAGCAGCTGGAAGGAGAATAAACGAGTGGAAGAGTTTGAAACAGTGGAGCGTGATGATTTAGCAGTAATTTCGATGAATGTGATTCTACATGCCGGCAATGCGCGTGAAATGATTTTCGAAGCAGCGCAAAAAGCGTCCGAGGGAGAATTTGATGAGGCTGAAGAATTGATGAAACAGGCAAATGCGGAACTTGTCGAAGCACATCATGCCCAAACCGCAACTTTGCAGAAAGAAGCCGAAGGAATCATCGTTCCTTATTCCTCACTTTTCGGACATGCCCAGGATCACCTGATGACAGTGAGCTCAGAACGTCACCTGGTCAAAGAAATTATCAGATTATATAAAAGAATAGGATAAAAAACTGAGCATTTGCTCGAACGCTATTCAAAGTCGAACGCGTAAATGCGGTTCAAAGGAGAAAATAACATGAACAAATTTATGAATTGGATGACGGAAAAATTCGCACCCAAAGTAAATAAAATCGCCAAGAATGCCTGGGTGGCCTCCATCCAAGATGCGATTCTGACAGGCATGCCGATGATTCTTATCGGTTCATTCGCAACAATCTTGAGTTTGGTGAAATCTTACCTGAATTGGTTCCCGGACTTTTCTATGATTAGTCAATTTTCATTCGGACTGTTTTCTGTCTTTCTGGCCTATTTGATTCCAAATGCAGTCATGAAGCACAAGAAACACGCTGAAATTGCCCAGCAGTCAGGACTTGCCGGACTCGCCTTCTTCTTCATGCTGGTTTTCCCGAAGATTAATGCGGAGACTGCTGCCATAACATTTGACGGAAATACATTCGGCACGGGCGGTATGATTGCAGCGCTGATTGCAGGTCTGCTGGTAGGTTTGGTGATGCATCTCTTCACGAAATTCAATTTTATCAAAGAGGATTCAAGTCTGCCAGATTTTATCGCTGTCTGGTTCAACACACTCTTTCCGATTATTATCATTCTGCTGATTGGCTGGCTCTTCACTTTCCAGCTTCATATCAATCTTTATGCAGGAATCAATGCTTTATTTGAGCCTTTGGTTCATCTGGGTCAGAGCTTCTGGGGACTGGTCATCATTAACTTCCTTTCCTTCAGCTTTCTGTATTCGTTCGGCATTTCAAGCTGGGTCTTGGCTCCAGTGGGCTATGCGATTGCACTTTCCGGAATTGCGGCGAATCAGACGGCTCACGCTGCAGGACAAGCGGCATCGAATATTTATACGGTCGAAGCTTTAACGCTGATTATGCTCGGCGGCGGCGGTGCCACACTTTCTCTCTGCATCATGATGGCTTTCCTTTCAAAATCTCAGCGTCTGCGCATGATTGGCAAAGCTTCCCTTATACCTGGTCTTTTCAACATTAACGAGCCTTTAGTTTTCGGTGCTCCGATTGCTTTCAACCCGACATTGATGGTTCCGTTCTGGATTAACGGCCTAGTTGGCCCAATCTTACTCTGGCTTGTGATGAAAGCGCATCTTGTCCCAATCCCATATCAGCCTTTCCAGCTCTGGTACACACCAGTGCCGATTGCAGGCTGGATTATTACCAAATCCATCATGGGCGTCATCTTTGTATTCGCATACTTTGCAATTTCATGGTTCATCTACTATCCATTCTTCAAAACCTACGACAAGCAAGCAGTTCAGCAAGACTTAGAATGGGCAGCAGAAGAAGATTAGAGAAAACGCTCCGCTTGCCAGCAAAACTTACAAGCGTTAAAAGCGGATAACTCAAACAGAAAGCACACATTCTACATCTAAATAAACCAACAGAAACAGGAAACCAACACATGAAGAAAAATCAATACCCGTATTTTCCGGAAAATTTCCTCTGGGCAGGTGCCCAAGCCGCTTCACAAGCCGACGGCGCCTACACCCAAGATGGAAAACTCCCCAACTCATCAGATTTGCAGCCCTACCTTAAAGGCTTATCCAATATAGAAATCCAAGAAATTGAAAGCAAAGGGATGCAGCTTGAGCAAGTGAAAAAAAATCTTGCAGATAACAGCAGCTTCTATCCGAAACGTCACGGTATTGACTTCTATAACACTTACGAGAAAGATTTGGAAATGCTGGCCGGAACAGGAATGAAAGCCTTTCGGACCTCAATTGACTGGTCACGCGTTTTCCCCAAAGGAGATGAAAAAGAGCCGAATATCGCAGCACTTCAACATTATGAAAAAATCATTGACAAAATTCGCGAAGTCGGCATGGAGCCTATCATCACAATGCTCCACTATGAAACACCCGTTCATTTGACGCTAGAATACGGCGGATGGGCAAATAAAGAACTAATAGAAATGTTTGCCCGTTATGGCAAAACTTTGCTGGACTGGTTCGGAAATAAAGTAAAATACTGGATTTTGATTAACCAGATTAATATGATTCAGATTGAGCCTTTCCTATCACTGGGATTTTGCAAAGACCAGTATGAATATCCCGAAGAAGCCGAGTATCAAGGCGTACACAATCAGATGGTTGCCTGTGCAATGATTCAGGAATACGCCAAATCACTTCACAATCCGGATTTACATATCGGCACAATGGTGGCAGACGGAACAGCTTATCCCTTCTCGTGCAAGCCGTCTGACGTGGTGCTTGCCATGCGCCGCAACCGAATGCAGTATTTCTTCACCGACGTACAATTTCGCGGAAACTATCCCCAATATGCCCTGAATTATTTCCAGGAAAAGCAGATGAAAATTGAGATAACAGAAGCAGAAAAAGCCTTGCTTCGTGACAATACGATGGATTACTTAGCCATTTCCTACTATTTCTCTCAAATGGTAGATTCAAGCCGAAACGGTTATGAAGCCTATGATATTTCGCCGAACCCGAATCTTGACGCCAGTCCCTGGGGCTGGAACATTGACCCGGAAGGCCTGTACAATACGCTGTCGCAATACTGGGACCGTTACGAAAAACCAATCATGATTGCAGAAAACGGCTTTGGAGACTATGATGAAGTCGTTGACGGAGCAATCAATGACACTTACCGCTCAGATTATCTAAGCGCGCATATCGAGCAGGTTGGACGTGCCGTTTATGACGGCGCAGATGTCTTTGCCTACTGCGTTTGGGGACCAATTGACATCGTCAGCTGTTCCTCTCAGCAAATGAGTAAACGCTACGGTTTCATATACGTTGACATTGATGATGAAGGAAACGGTTCTCATAAACGCTTTAAAAAAGCAAGCTATGACTGGTACAAACGTGTGACGGAAACAAACGGCAGTGAAGTTTGATAACAAGAGTTTGACAATAATTTGAATTGGAAATCAAAAAATCTGTCGGAGCACCACGCTGACAGATTTTTGACAATTTCTGAGAAAATGTCAAGTTGAGTTGTTTAATAATTCTTACCATTAATTCTTACTTTTTAGTCACTTTTCAGATATTGTTTTAAAAATCCTTAAAAATATTATAAAATAGTAAGGGTGGCTCTAACAAAATCACGAAAAGCAGTTTGTTAGAGCTGCCCTTAAGAAAACCAGAGGAATTTTTCATGAAAAAGAAAGAGCTTTTGCTCGATTATTTAAAAAATAAAGAAACCGTCTCATATGTCGCAGCTGCAGAATTGGCCAAAGTACTTGGAGTGACCACCCGGAGCGTCCGATATTACGTCAGGCAGCTCAATGAAGAAAGCCCGGAAATTATATTGTCACATCGTGAAGGTTATCAGTACAATCAAAAATTGAACAATCTGTCTAATTTCCTTGAAAATCCTGAAAATCTTGAAGAAAGACGTTTTCTGATATTGCGTCAACTTTTGAAGAAGACAGATGAGGGCATTGATTTATTTGATATTTCAGAAAAACTGCAAGTTTCAGATGCCACCATCCGTGCAGACATTGCAGTCCTGAAAAAACAGATACAAAAATTTCATATATCCATCGTGCAGCATGATTTTTCCTATTATTTAGTCGGAAAATATGAGCATAAAAAAGCTTTAATTATTGATTTGATTCAAAAAAGAAGCATCGCATTACCGGCTTTAGACGATGTCATGCAAAAATTTCTGGGAGAAATTTCCTTACCAGAGCTGTCCGAGGCCTGCTATAAAATTTTTGCAAAATACGATTTTCAGCCGAATCATTACTTTTTCCAGAATTTTTTATTACACTTGACAATCGCGCTCAATCAGCAGGACATTGAGGAAGAAAAAGTCTTTTCCAGTTCATCATTTCAGATGGTGGAGGAAATATCAGCCTGGATATTTGAAAATTATGATTTGACCCTTTCATCTGAAAGTCAGCAGGAATTGGCTTTACTTCTTGACGGAGAGCGGCAGCCGGAAGGACAAGAAGTCAAAAATTACGTGGACGAAAAAATTGAAAAAACACTGAAAAATGCGCTGAAAGAACTGAGCCGTGTTTTCATGATTGATTTCCGTGACCCGCATTTTCTGACCCGCCTGCTTTTGCACACACAAAACCTATACAATCGTGCCCAAGCCAATAGAATCAAGCGAAACCTGAGCACATGCGAGATTAAAGCGCAGTATCCCATGCTATTTGACGTCGCCGTTTATTTATCTGCGCTCATTAAAAAAGACCTGAAAATTGAAATTCCTGAAGATGAGATTGCCTTCATGGCGCTGCACATTGGTTCATTTTTGGACGAACAAAACCGCAATGTCAATAAAATAAAAGCAGCGCTAGTGGTTTCAGACTATTTAGGACGAAAAAAACAAATTGAGCAATTGATTGAAACGCGCTTTGAGACAGATTTAATCTTTATTTCAGAGCCGGAAAACGCCGAACTGGTTATATCAACGGACCCGACCTACAAAAAAGGACAAACAAAAACCATCATCATCCGAGAATTTTTAACAGAACGAGATTTCAGTCAAATTGGAAAAGGCATCAATCAGATAAAGAAAAAACATGAACTGACCTTTTTAGAAAATCTGCTGCCCTGCCTGATTCTGCCGGACGCCTTCGTTAAAATGGAAGATTCTTCGTCGAAAACTGAAGTGTTTGAATTTATCGGCAGCTGGTTTTGGAAACACGGATTTGTTGAGGACAATTTCACAGAAAAACTGCAGGAACGCGAAAAAATGTCATCCACCGTGTTCACAAGCGGCATAGCAATACCGCATACCATCGAATACGTTGCGGAAAAAACAGGCATCATGCTGATAAAACCCGAGAAAAATTTTAACTGGCATTCCCAAAAAGTGGAACTGGTACTTGCCCTTGCAGTCAATCCGGCAGACTCTGCCGACTTCAACCGAATTTTTTCCCGATTGATTGAACTCCTGGTAGAGCCTTACCATGTTCACTATCTAAGAGAAAGTCAAGACCGGGAAGAACTGATTCAGCGCTTGCTTGAATTAATGCTGCAGGATGAATATTTTGAACTATAAAGCTAAGATGTCAAAATTATTTGGCATCTTTTGCTTCCCCCGCCACCAGAAGACAGACCAGAATTTCATCACATAAAGACGATTCTCAAATAATTGACACATACCAAAGAAAACAATTTTTCTGCTATAATAGACCCATGCCAAGATTCAGAAGACTCAAAGCCACCATTGCCTACGACGGCACAGACTTCGCCGGCTTTCAAGAACAGCCGGACCAGCGGACAATTCAGTCCGAGATTGAAAAAGTCCTGACAAAAATCAATTCCGGCCAGGAAATCAAGATTCAGGGAGCTGGCCGCACAGACGCCGGTGTACATGCCTACGGACAAGTTCTGCACTTTGACTTGAACGACCAGCGGCCGATTGAGCGGATTCGCTTTGCACTGGACACACAAACGCCGGCCGATATCTCAGTCTGGAAGCTGGAAGAAGTCACCGAAGATTTTCACGCCAGATTCAGTCCGCACGAAAAGATTTACGAATACCTTCTGGACAATTCCTTCACACGCAGCCCTTTCAAGCGCCGCGGACAAGCCTGGTTCCGCTATCCCTTAGACATTGAGCCGATGCAGGCGGCAGCAGCAGAATTGACAGGCCGGCACGATTACAGCGGCTTCACCGCCACAGGAACTTCAGTCGAAGATAAAGTCCGGACAATCACAGAAGCCAGCGTATCTAAAATTGACGGGACAAGCTTCAGATTCACCTTCCGCGGCAACGGTTTCCTCTATAAACAAGTCCGCAACATGGTCGGCACACTCATCAAAATCGGCAACGGCAAAATGCCGGTGTCACAAATTAACAAAATCTTAGCGACGGGCGACCGCCGCTTTGCAGGCCCAACGGCACATCCTGAAGGTCTTTATCTTAAGGAGGTCATTTACAATGACGAATAAAAACGTTTTAGCAATTCACGATATTTCCTGCGTCGGCCGCTGCTCATTAACCGTGGCGCTGCCCATTATCAGCGCCTTCGGCGTCGAGTGCCGCATTCTGCCGACGGCTATTTTATCCACGCATACCGGCGGATTCACGGGTTTCACCTATCTGGACCTAACCGATGAAATGCAGAAAATCCTAAAAGCCTGGGAACCGCTCAAACTCCGCTTCGACAGCATTTACAGCGGCTTCATGGCTAGCGCTGACCAGATTGACATTCTAAAGTCAGTTGCCGGCTCGCACACAGAAGCCCTCTCCGTGATTGACCCCGTCATGGCCGATAACGGCGAGCTCTACAGCGTTTTTGACCAGAATTTTGTCGAAAAAATGAAAGAAGTCGTGCCGGTCGCCGACGTCCTGATTCCAAACATCACGGAAGCCTGCCTCCTGACTGACACAGCCTATCAGGAGAACTTGACAGAAGACTTTATTGAGGATTTGGCCAGTACTTTGCAGAACATGGGCGCGAGAAACATCGTTTTTACCGGTGTCAGCTTTAGCTCTGGCAGAATCGGTGCTGCCGTGGTCAACGAAAACGGCGACATCCAGTATGCCATGGCAGAAAAGCAGCCTGACTCCTACCACGGAACCGGCGACATCTTCGGCTCAGTCCTCACAGCCGAGCTCAGCAACGGAAAAACCCTGCTTGAATCAGCACAAGCCGCCTGTGACTTTGTCGTAGCCGCCATCAAAGAAACCTCTCCAGAAGCCGATAAAAAATATGGCGTAAATTTCGAAGCCGCACTTGCAAAACGTGCCGTAAAATGATAAGATAGTTTCGGGCACTTTATTTGCATTTGTAAATAAAGTTTCAGTAGCTCCCGCCTCTTTGGTCTGGGAGTTTTTTTATTATATTGAAAAATCCCAAACAGCAAATTTATTTCCAACACTTTAAAATGGTACAATTCAATCATTGAATTCACACCAGCTTACAAAAAAATTATAGAAAGAGACAAGGTAAAGTCATGTCAACAAAATACATCTTCGTCACTGGCGGCGGCACATCATCAATGGGAAAAGGCATCGTTGCTGCATCACTCGGCCGTCTGCTCAAAAACCGCGGTCTAAAAGTAACCGTTCAAAAATTCGACCCTTATCTTAACGTTGACCCAGGCACTATGTCGCCCTACCAGCACGGAGAAGTCTTTGTAACAGACGACGGCGCAGAAACAGACCTTGACCTCGGCCACTATGAGCGCTTCATTGACATCAATCTCAACAAATACAGCAACGTCACCTCCGGCAAAATCTACAGCGAAATCCTGCGCAAAGAGCGTAAAGGCGAGTACTTAGGCGCAACCGTGCAGATGGTGCCTCACGTGACCAATATGCTCAAAGAGAAAATCAAACTCGCCGGAACCACCACAGACGCAGACATTATCATCACCGAAGTCGGCGGAACCGTCGGCGACATGGAGTCACTGCCCTTTATTGAAGCCCTGCGCCAAATGAAAACCGAAGTCGGTGCCGACAATGTCATGTACATTCACACCGTACCAATTCTCTACCTTAAAGCAGCAGGCGAGCTGAAAACGAAGATTGCCCAGAACGCCACCGCACGTCTGCGCGAACTCGGTATTCAGGCAAATATGCTGGTTCTGCGCACAGAAGTGCCGATTACCCAGGAGATTCGCGATAAAGTGGCCATGTTCTGCGACGTAGCACCGGAAGCCGTGATTGAGTCGCTCGATGTGGACCATCTCTATCAGATTCCGCTGAATCTGCAGGCACAAAAGATGGACCAAATTGTCTGCGACCACTTAAAACTTGACGTACCGCCGGCAGATATGACGAAATGGTCAGCCATGGTCGACCACGTCATGCATCTGAAGAAAACCGTGAAAATCGCCCTGGTCGGCAAATACGTTGAGCTGCCGGATGCTTATATCTCAGTCGTAGAAGCATTGAAGCACGCAGGATACGTCGCTGACGCTGAACTTGACCTGCGCTGGATTAATTCGAATGACGTGACAGATGAAAATATCGCTGAATTAATCGCCGATGCTGATGGCATTATAGTGCCTGGGGGCTTCGGGCACCGCGGAACGGACGGGAAAATCTCAGCCATCAAATACGCGCGTGAGCAGGACATTCCTTTCCTCGGTATTTGCCTAGGCATGCAGCTGGCATGTGTCGAATACGCGCGAGATGTGCTAGGTCTCAAAGGCGCTCATTCCAGAGAATTGGACCCAGAGACGCCTTATCCGATTATTGACCTTATGCGTGACCAGATTGACGTTGAAGACATGGGCGGCACACTGCGCTTAGGGCTTTATCCAGCCAAGCTGAAACCAGGCACCAAAACTGCCGAAGCCTACAATAACACAGAAGTTGTTCAGCGCCGCCACCGTCACCGCTACGAATTCAACAACGAATTCCGCGAGCAGTTTGAAAAATCCGGCTTCATCTTTTCCGGTGTTTCTCCAGACAATCGCCTCGTTGAAATCATCGAATTGCCTGATAAAAAATTCTTTGTCGCCTGCCAATATCACCCAGAACTTCAGTCGCGCCCGAACCGTGCGGAAGGGCTCTTTACAGCATTTATCAAAGCAGCTGTGGACAACTGATACAACTGCCTCGCTCAGGCTAAGAGAAAACTACTTATTCCCGTCTTCTTCATCATCAAGAAACTTCATGAGTTTCTGTTTAAGGCGGGATTTTTGCGTTCGATTAATTTCCTTTCCGTCAATAAGTCTGAGCAGAAGCAGGCGGTCATTTTTCTTGAGCTGTTTGATGAACGTCGTCATTGTGTCAGTAATCAGCAGCTGACTGTCAATCACATAAGATTCGTCCGCTACATGATTAACAGCATACTCCAAATCAACATAATTGTCAGTATCAAACTTTCGCTTATAAGCGTTTTGCTTCCGGATTAAATTAATCAGATGCTGATTAAATCTGACCTTAAAATAGACGGGCAGCACTTCCTCAGAATGACCAGCCTGCAAGAGCTCATAGAAAATAATCATTCCCTCCTGAACGTAGTCGTTTATATCCCAGAGATGAATCTTGTAAAGCTTGCGTGCCTTGTAAATGATAGGTAGAAATTTGCTGAATTGTTCATTGAAGTCTGGACTGAAATCCGAACCAGAATTAAAGTTCTTATCAGGAGTTGGGGCCATAAAATCTCCTTTTCAAGTATTACAAAAATTTTAACAACTTATTTTAAAAAAATAAAATATAAAAAAAAAAAATAAAAAAAAAATAAAGTAACAATAAAAAAAAGGCAAAGAAAAAAAAGAAAAGGTTAAAGAACATAAGAAAGAAAGGATAAAAAAGAAAAAAGGGAAGAGTAGAGAAAACAATGGAAGGGAAAAAAATAATGAAGGAAGTCTGTGTTAATGG
>NZ_BAAGGQ010000023.1:0-25447 GCF_054658595.1 Lactovum odontotermitis | reverse complement strand
GATGCAGGCGCTTTGCAAGCTGTGTCTGCGTCCAGCCCTTACTTTTACGTATTGCTCTTAGTTTTTCTCCTAGATATTCTACACCCATAGAAATATTTTCTCCTTAAAGAAAATAATCTCAAAAATAGAGCTGTCTATTTGAAGAAAAGTTATTCTTTTAGTTGAATTTTACGGTTTTAAAAACAGATAAATTGTTTACCACTGCTTATACAAGTTCTATGAGCGAAAAATGCTTGAAAATAACAAATAGTAGCCCTATCAGAACTCGCATTTCCTTGTTTGAAGTTCAGCGGGCGAAACTGAGAAACACAAAGT
Source organism: Lactovum odontotermitis (assembly GCF_054658595.1). NCBI lineage: Bacteria > Bacillati > Bacillota > Bacilli > Lactobacillales > Streptococcaceae > Lactovum > Lactovum odontotermitis. The sequence continues at coordinate 25,132 of NZ_BAAGGQ010000023.1, read as the reverse complement.
AAATAGAAACTTCCCCTCACCAGCTATGGTACCTTTCATCAAGGAAAAAAATTCAGGAATCACCCATATGCCAAGGAAAACTGGACTTTCCTAGAATCAGATTTGGATCTTTCTTTTAGTAGATTCTATTATCTGACCTCTTGCCGAATCCATCAATTAAAAATAAAAAACTGAGCGCCTCGGAGTCAGTCTCAGCAAAGCGCCCAGTTGTGCACTAATTTGCTTGGCTCAGAACAGGTTTGAGCGAAACAAATTAAATCTTAGATACATAATATTACAAGTTTGTGACTTTGTCAAGTAAAAAACATGAAAATCACATGAAAAACCTTTAAAATAAACTATTTCTCCGTCATCATCCATTGAAAGCATGCTCAGAAAGGCTTCCTGAGGCACTTCGACACAGTCGACAGCTTTCATTTGCTTCTTGCCGGCATTTCCAGAAATTTACGCTTACTTAAGTATTTCGATTAGCTTCTTTATTGCATCATGTAAGTCCTGATACTCAGATGGAGAGTCTTCATAGAGAGGTTCAAGTAACTTTTCTGCCTCTAAAACTTCGGACATTGCAAATGATTTATTGTTGAGCTCCAGGTGTACGAGTGCCACCCCCCTCAAAGTCTTTGCCAAATCAATTGAGTATGCAGGATACTCAGCCACTAGCTGGCGATATATTTCCAACACCTCGGTATATTCAATCAAAGCTTTTTCGAATTGCCTTTGAACTCTATGCAAAACCGCCAGATTGTGCAACGTTTCTGCTAAATCAGGAAGATAGGCGGCTGGGATTTCTGCTGCAAGCTCGCGGTTTATTTTCAACGCCTTAGTGTACTCTGCCAAAGCTTTATCATATTGACGCATGTCCGCATGCAAATCTGCAAGATTGTTCAGCCTCTCCGCAAAAAACAAACGATAGGCAGCAGGATTTTCTTCTGCAAACTTACAGTGTATTTTCAATGCCTCGGCAAATTCTGAGGCTGCCTCGTCATATTTCCCTATTTCCACGTGCAAATTCGCCAGATTATCCAGCGTCACTGCTAGGGCAGCCGAGTGTTTTTCTTCAAGCTGACGAAGTAAATCTATTGCTTCGGCGTATTCCAATTCAGCTTTGTCAAATTGATTTATATCTCTGTGAAAAATCGCCAGATTGTTCAGCATCTGCGCTATGTCTGGAAGATAAGCAGATGGATTGTCTTCCGAAAGCCGGCGACGTATTCCGAGTGCTTCTGCGTATTCTGAATCGGCTTTATCAAATTGCTTCATATTTCTGTGCAAATTCGCTAGATTGTTCAGTGTTGCTGCCAAGTCTGAAAGATAGGCAGGGGGATTTTCTTTTGAAATCTGGCGACATATTCCTAACACTTCTGTGTATTCCGATTCAGCTTTGTCAAATTGCTTTATATTTCCGTGCAAATTCGCCAGATTGTTCAGTGTTGCTGCCAAGTCTGAAAGATAGACAGTGGGATTTGCTTTATTTAGTTCACGATATTTTCCAATTGCTTCTTCATAGAGCAAAATAGCCAGAGTATGTTTGTTCTGTTGCTGAGAATAATACCCAAACTCAAACAATATCCTTGGAGAACGACTAATCGTTAGTGCCTCCTTAAAATAACTCTCTGCAAGCTCGAACCGACGAGAGTTTTTCAAGTCTGTAAGTTCCAGCTTTGCTTTAAGCACGAAGACGAAAGCAACTCGCTCTTGTTCAGCACTCAGGTCTTTGCCTGTTTGCGAATTTCTTCTACACTCAGGGAAGCATTTGCCTTAGCATATTCGCCTTCGTTGAACAGTTCGACCGTTCTCTCAACTAGTTTACTTGTCAGCGGCAATCGTTCAATTGTTTCATCAACGCCTGCTATCGCCGCCTTTTGCTCTGCTTCATATTCGTTTCTTATCCGCAGAAGTTCGTTGGTTACCTTATGGATTAGCTGATCAACGTTATCCACTCTAACATGGAAATAGTCAGAAGTATCCGAACGCAGGCTCGCGATAAAGTTAGAACGGTCTATGTTATCAGCATTACTCGGCAACGTATAAACAATAATTTTTGGAAATTTTCTGTTTTTTCGAAGAAGCTTAAGAGCATGTTCGAATTCGTGCATTGTATACTTACCGAGAGTATTCTTTATAATCACGATAAGCATCTGACTTTCGTCAATCAAAGAATCATATTCATCTTGTGAGTGCTTGCTGCCGGGAATCGCTGCACTTTCATATTCCCAGCGCAGAAGTTGAAAATGAAAACCTCCCTTTTTATGAATTTCGTTAAATTCACTCATTGCAATTTGTAGTTTATTTCGATACTTTTCAGTTTCCGCGCCCGAAGCTACAAATAGATTGATATCAATTATTTCTCTTTTCTTTATGTCACTCATGCCTGCACCTCATGATTCCGATTTTAATTTTTCTTACAATTCCTGATTTTATTATAGTCCAAAAATAAACCGATGTAAACATCAAAAAGTTCCCAATAACCAAAACCTAGCCAGATTCTTCCTTTTAGACCTAAAACTAAAAAATAGAATGTGAGAGAAGCAATCACCTGATACTCCATCACATTCTATTTTATCAATCATCATCCATTGAAAGCACGCTCAGAAAGGCTTCCTGAGGAACTTCAACACTGCCGACGGCCTTCATCCGCTTCTTGCCGGCCTTCTGCTTCTCCAGCAGTTTCCGTTTACGGGATATATCTCCGCCGTAACATTTGGCCAAGACGTTTTTACGCAAGGCTTTAATATCTGCACGCGCCAAGACCTTTCCGCCGACGGCCGCCTGAATCGGCACTTCGAACATCTGCCGCGGAATCAGTTTGCGCAGCTTCTCAACAATCTGACGTCCGCGTTCCTGAGCAAATTCCTTATGAGCAATGAAACTCAGTGCATCGACCTTTTCACCGTTGAGCAAAATGTCCATTTTCTGCAGATTCGATTTCTGATAATCAGAAATCTCGTAATCAAAGCTGGCGTACCCGCGTGTGCTTGACTTCAGCTTATCGAAAAAGTCAAAGACAATCTCACTCAGCGGCAAGTGATAAATGACATTGACGCGATTGGCGTCCAGATAGTCCATGGTCACAAAGTCACCGCGCTTACGCTGCGCCAGTTCCATCACTGTCCCTACGTATTCGTTGGGCACCATAATTTGCGCTTTGACATAAGGCTCTTCGATAGATTCAATCCTCGCGGGGTCGGGAAACTCGCTGGGGTTTGCGACTTCGTGCATTTCCCCGTCCGAAGTAATGACGTGGTAAACCACACTCGGCGCTGTCATAATCAGGTCCAGTCCGAATTCCCGCTCCAGGCGCTCCTGCACGACGTCCATATGCAGGAGCCCCAGAAATCCGCATCGGAAGCCGAAGCCCAGCGCTTGAGATGTCTCTGCCTCAAACTGAAGGCTCGCGTCGTTGAGCTGGAGCTTCTCCAGCGCCTCGCGCAGCTCGTTGTATTTATTGGATTCTATCGGGTAAATTCCGGCGAAAACCATCGGGTTCATTTTTTTGTAGCCGTGCAATGGGGCCGCCGCTGGGTGTTCTGCGTTGGTCACTGTATCCCCGACACGTGTGTCAACCACTGTCTTGATAGAAGCCGCGAGATAACCAACGTCTCCTGCCATCAGAAAGTCTCGAGCGACGGACTTGGGCGTGAAAATTCCGACCTCGGTCACATCAAACTCTTTGCCGTTCGACATCAGGCGAATCTTGTCGCCGACCTTCACCGTGCCGTCCACCAGCCGTATCTGCAGAATGACGCCTTTATAGCTGTCGTAAACTGAATCAAAAATCATGGCTTTGAGCGGTGCCTCTACATCGCCGGACGGCGCAGGAATCTTCGTGACGACTTGCTCAAGAATTTCTTTGATGCCGATGCCCGACTTGGCCGAGGCAAGGACTGCTTCGCTCGCATCCAGGCCGATGATGTCCTCTATCTCCTGCTTGGCGAGCTCCGGCTGAGCTGATGGCAGGTCAATCTTATTGATTACCGGCAGAATTTCCAGATTATTTTCCAGAGCTAGATAAGTGTTGGCCAGTGTCTGCGCCTCGACCCCCTGCGATGCGTCCACCACCAAAAGCGCTCCCTCGCAGGCAGCTAGAGAACGACTGACTTCATAAGAAAAATCCACGTGTCCGGGCGTGTCAATCAGGTGGAAAATATAAGTTTTGCCGTCATCGGCATGATAATTCAGCTCAATCGCATTGAGTTTAATCGTAATGCCGCGCTCGCGCTCCAGGTCCATGCTGTCCAGCAGCTGCGCCTGCATTTCCCGCTTGGAAACTGTATCGGTCAGCTCCAGTATCCGGTCTGCCAGGGTTGATTTGCCATGGTCAATGTGCGCGATAATCGAGAAGTTACGAATTCTTGACTGTCTCTCTTTTAACTCAGAAGTGTTCATTCCTTAATTATACCACATCTTTCCAGCTAAAAAGAGAGCAAATTGCCCTCTTATTTTCGTTTCTCGAAGTGTTTTAATTATGCCCGTGCTGCATATTCATACGAAGGTGCTTGAGTTGCTGCTTTCGTACTTGTCTCTTCGCGCGCCGCGAGGCGCGCCATTCTTTGATTGCCACTGCATCGTCCACAAAACTGACCAGAAAAGATTCTTTATAGCGCGGCGGATTCAATGTCGCGCCCCACATGTGTTTGATGATAATGTCCTTCTCCAGCGGAGAAATCTCCGTCAGCTTTTTGGCGTTGCGATAGGCAATCCGCGGATGCACGTAGGCATGCGACTTGGCAAATTTCGTCTCCCGCCAGTCGTAATAGAACATATCATGGAAAAGCCCGGCACGAGCTGTTTCATAGGACTTCCAGCCCAATTTTTTCGTAATTTTATAACTCTGATAACTCACCCGCAAACTATGCTGCAGACGCGTGGAAATGTGATGATGCTCAATTTTATTCAGCTTTTTCAGCTCAGGACGCTTCAAGAACTCACCCACAATGGCCATGTATTCCGGATCATCCAGCCAGGGTTTGTCGTCATCTAAATTTTTTTGCATATTTAGATTATAACACTTACTTTTGAAAATTAAAGGGGCAGAAGAATAGATTAAGGCAGATTTAAGTCAATATGCCAAATGATGTCTCACTTCACTCTCGCCTAATTGATATAAAAACCGTAATCCAAGACGCAGTTTTCACCCGTCATCAACTGCTCATTAAAGCGCTCAAAATTATAGAGTTCGAACTCGTATTTCCAGCCGTCATAACCAGATTCTTGAGCATTATACTTCTCCTCCAGAACCTTCCAGCTAGCCATTACCGGAGCACTACCGAAAATATCTGGCATTTGTCCTTTTATCCAGGTGATGCCCACTTGACTTGCAGGCAGGTTAAGCGACGCAAAACCTTCTGGAACGTCTTTGCCCTCATCAAAGAACATGCCAACCCAGTATTCAAAGCCTGTCATTGATCCGACATTTCCCTTCCAGCGAATGAATCCGATGACTCCCATATCATTTTGAGGGCTGGGAGACAGCGCCATCAGCTGGTCAAATCTTTCAGCCTGGTCCCATTCTTCCCATACGGCTGAAAAAGAGCCGTCATTCATATCTGACATTTCGTATTTTTTTCCGATAAAACGGAGAGCAGGAAATTCCCGTAAGTAGCTGTTCACAATTTCAAATCCCATCATTTTCTCCAAATTAGATTTTTTATTTATTTTACCAATTTTTCATTTTATTCTCAATTCTCTGGCTTGGGAAATATATCAAAAAAAGCAGTTTTCACTGCTTTAAAATACTATTGCTTACAAAGCTTTCTTTGCCTGTTCTGCCAATGCAGTAAATGCAGCAGCATCAGAAATAGCCAAGTCAGCCAGCATCTTGCGGTTGATTTCGATTTCAGCCAGCTTCAGACCATGCATCAGCTTGCTGTATGACAAGCCGTTCATGCGAGCTGCCGCATTGATACGTGCAATCCAGAGTTTACGGAAGTCGCGCTTTTTCTGGCGACGATCGCGGAATGCATAGTAGTATGAGTTCATGACCTGCTCATGAGCAGTCTTGAAGAGTCGGTGCTTAGCACCATAGTAACCTTTAGCGAGTTTCAGTACGCGCTTACGACGAGCGCGAGTGGCAACACTACCTTTAACACGAGCCATATATAATAAATCTCCTTGATATTAAATTTCTAGTAAATTGTCGAATCTGACAATTATTGGAAGTGTTTCAAAGCCTGCTTTTTCGTCTAACTACGCTTTGGCGCTCAGCGTAAACGCCGAGTAAATGAACGCAAAGCCAGGTTAGCCTTCAAAAGCAGGACGGGCTTTGAAACAACTTTATTTTTTCATTGTCGCAAGCATGCGTTTGATACGTTTGAAGTCGCTGACGCTTACCATTCCTGCCTTACGCAGATGACGACGCTGTTTGACAGTCTTGCCGTGGAAACGGTGAGATGTATAAGCGTGGAAACGCTTCAGTCCGCCTGAGCCTGTACGTTTGAAACGCTTAGCAGATGCGCGGTGAGTTTTTTGTTTTGGCATATTCTTAACCTTTCTTATAACAGCTGATTCCGGGGAATCAGACTTCTTTCACTTTCAATAGCTAATTCCAAGGAATTAGGCTTCTTTCTTCTTCAACGGCGCCAACTGTAAAAACATTTGACGGCCATCCATTTTTGCTCTTGATTCAACTGTCGAGATGTCTTTCGTTGCGTCAGAAAATTTGTTCATAATCTCACGGCCGACATCCTGGTGAGTAATCATGCGCCCGCGAAAACGGATTGACACCTTAACTTTGTTACCCTGCTCCAAGAACTTGCGTGCCTGCTTAAGCTTGGTATTGAAGTCATTCTGGTCAATCACCGGACTCAGTCGAATCTCTTTGATTGTAATAATAGTCTGGTTTTTCTTATTCTCTTTCTGCTTCTTCTTTTGCTCAAACTTGAATTTCGCAAAATCCATAATCTTCGCAACCGGCGGTGTCGCCTGAGCAGAAATCAGAACGAGATCGAGTCCTTGTTCCTCTGCCTGTGCAAGCGCAGCGCGAGTCTCAGTGATTCCCAGCTGATCACCCTCGGCAGAGATAAGACGAACTTCTTTTGCGCGAATCGCGCCGTTCATCGTAACGGTCCCTTTTGCTATGTTGTACTCCTTTCAGGTTCATTCAGAACCTCATTTAATGATTTGTCAAAAAGCCGAACTGCAAATCACGTTGCGATTCATGGATTCTGCCGTAAAACAAGAATGTCTAACAGCAAAACAAAAGCGGAGCGTCTTATGCCCCGCAAAAATGAAATTCATTTTATTGAATGAATAATTCCATTTGTCTGCCCAGGTCTATTGACGCTTAGGCGAGAAGCGGGTGCTTCTACTTTTCAACAGGACTTATTCTACCAAAATTATTGAAAGTTGTCAAATCTGACGCTTGTGCTGTTTATGAATCTCTTTATAACTTCTGCCTCGCCAAAAATTGACATCAAACTTTTAAATCTGTCTTCATCCGTAAAATCTGTTTGGCAATCACAGAATCCTGGCCATTTCTGAATGTGAAACTGACATGATTATCCTCAGCCAAAGATATTTTTGAAATATCAAAGTCTTTGAGAATTTCCAGAACTTGATTAATCCCGGCCTTTTTATCTTCAACTTCAATCGTTAAATCGTCAAACTCCTTGCTAGGCTCTGACTGCACGGCATTTATGCTGAACGCTTCCGGTTTCAGATATAAAGAAGAAGTAAATAAATTCAAGTGAACAACGTTTACTTGTTCTTCTTCAGACTGCAAAAACTCTTTAAATTTTTGCAGTGAAGCTAATTCAAAGGAATCAAAGGCATTTAGGAAAAGCTCTGGAATTTGTGAAAAATCTGAAAAAGCAATCAGCTCATTGCTGCCGTTCTCACTTTGCTGAATCGGCAGAGTATATATAATCGGGTGATTCTTGAAATAATGAAGCACATTACTTTCAGAAAAATTCTCAGCTAACTGTTTGGCTGTGTTTTTGTCAAAAATCAGGAATTCATCGTTTTCTATGGCCAATGCTTCTTCACTTCCATCTTTCCAATAGAAACTGACCCCTTCCACGGTATTTCCAAAGTCAATATCATGTTCAGTTCCAGCCAGGTAACAGAGAGAAGTAAAATCGCCCTGGTTTTTTTGTGCCAGATAAAACTTCTGCACGCCGGATTCAGCCAGAGACAGCGTCAGAGTAATAATTGACTGAGGGACATTTGCTGCTGCTTCAAAATTCATGTGATTTTTTATCTCTTTCTCGTCTTCATCGACAATTTGCTCAAGATTGACTTCATCGCTTTCTCGGGTTTCTTGGGTTTCTTGGGAGGCTTCTGTAATTTCATCACTTTTAACCACTGTTACTGTCTCAGCCTCATCTTCAGCAGATGGAAACTCAAGAGGAGCTTGTGTGCTGAAATCGGCATCCAAAGCTGACTCAGTTTTTATTTCCGAAACTGTTTCAGCATCTGAAGGAACATTAACAGATTCATCCGTCTTTTCTTCACGCTCTTTAATTTCAGGGAAATCTTTTTTGCGGCTTTGCTCAAAATCGGCAGGAATTTGCTGCTGAAGCATTTCATCCCGCTGAATCAGGATATTGTCACTGGCCGGATTCAGCACGAAATAAGCAACATCCGGCATCTCATCAAGCAGGTCACGCAAATCTTGAGCATTAACCTCAACATATTCATTGAGTTCCTCATCTTTTGCCTCGGCTGCAGATGTGTAAAGCTGTAAGAAACTTTCATCATCATTGTTAGTGTAAACGACCAGCCCCTCATCTTCACTGAGTAAAATAACTTCATTTTTTTCCAGCCAGGCAATCAAATCCGCGTTATTATCAAATTTAGATGCATCAAATGTAGTTCTTTTTGATGAAGAACTTCGTGAACTATGTGCACCCTCATAGTCATCCCCGTCTTTGAAAAAATCAAACAATCCCATTTTAGTCCATCCTCTTCGAAAGTATTTATTTCGTTTTTTAAAGTTCTGCACGCAACTGTAACAGAAAACAAACTACTTTACAGCATTTAATTTCCAAATACCATAATTTACCCTTATTATACCCTTATTATAGACATTTTGTCAATATTTACGATAAAATTTCCAAAATTTCTCATGATTTTACCAATTTCATTTTTTCAATTTTGCTAAATATTCTTCCAAAGTCAGCTGATTTTCCGTCATATACTTAGCATTCTCCACGCCCACATAACGAAAATGCCAGTCCTCATAGTCAATCCCAGTCGAAGCCGTCCCCCACTCCGGAAAACGCAGAATAAAGCCGTAATCAGGCGCCATCGCCGCAATCGCGCTGGCAGTCGCGGTATCCTCCGCATCAAGCTCATCCACTGCACTCATATCAATAGCAAGGCCCGTCTCGTGCTCAGAACTCTCAGGCGGCTGCGACGTCTTCATGACAAGGTTCTTAGCCTCCTCCTGCGTCCAGCCAGGATTTTCATCCATCGTCTGCTGCACATAACCGTTAAAAAGCTCAGTCTGATACGCCACCGAGCGATAGCCCGAAATCAGATGAACATTAGGGTCAACCGTCTGCGCGGCCGCCAGAAACTCCTCGACAGGCTGCTCTATCCGTGCATCAACTTGGATATTGCCAATAGTTACCAAGCTCGGATTCATCTCAGCTTTCGGATTTTTCAGATTGACCAGGACAAGCTGCCAGTCACTCGCTGAAGCCGAAATCTTTTTCTCCGAACTACTTGAAGAAGCACTGGCAGAACTGGATTGGCTGGCTTGGACTGAAGAGCTAGCCAATCCAGAAGTTTTCTCTTTGCCTGAAAAAGGCTTGAAAATCAGAATAACAATTACAATAATGAGAGCAATAAGCACAAAAGCCGTTGCTCCAGCAAAAAAGAGGCGTCGTTTTCTCAGATGTCGTCTACGTTTATTCCGCTGTAAATTTTGTGAACTCAAAACAAACTCCTCTTCCTGACCTTATTTTCTCCGTCTCACCAAAATCCGAATCGGCGTTCCTTCAAACACAAAAGCCTTGCGAATCTGGTTTTCCAGAAAACGGGAGTAGCTGAAATGCATCAGCTCAACTTCATTCACGAAAATGACAAAAGTCGGCGGTTTCACGGCCACCTGAGTGCCGTAATAAATACGCAGACGCTTGCCTTTGTCGGTCGGTGTCGGATTGACGGCCACAGCGTCCATCAGAACTTCGTTCAGAACAGAACTTCCGATGCGTATGTTCTGTGCTTTATGAATATCCTTAATCTTCTCCGGCAGCTGCTTCAGGCGCTGCTTTGTCACGGCCGAAACAAAGACAATCGGCGCATAGTCAAGAAACTGGAAGCCGTCGCGAATATCCTCTTCCCATTTTTTCATGGTCTTGTCGTCTTTTTCCAGTGTGTCCCACTTGTTGACCACGATGAGAATGCCCTTGCCCGCATCATGTGCAAAGCCGGCAATGCGCTTGTCATAATCGCGAATGCCCTCTTCCGCATTGATGACCACACAGACAATGTCAGAACGGTCAATCGCCCGCATAGCACGCAGCACTGAGTACTTCTCGGTCGTCTCATAGACCTTGCCCGACTTGCGCAGCCCCGCCGTATCAATCATCAGGAACTCTTGCCCCTCGTCATCGATAAAACGCGTATCAATCGCATCTCGCGTGGTACCTGCAATCGGACTGGCAATCACACGATCTTCGCCCAGCATGGCATTAATCAAACTGGATTTGCCCACATTCGGCCGGCCAATCAGACTGAAACGAATCAAATCCGGATTTTCCTGCTCAATTTCTTTCGGAAAATATTTGGACACCTCGTCCAGCAAATCCCCCGTTCCAATGCCGTGCACCGCACTAATCGGATAAGGCTCGCCCAGCCCCAGCGAATAGAAATCATAAATATCCATGCGCCGCTCAGGATTATCCGTTTTATTGACCGCCAGAACAACCGGCTTATCCGATCGGTAAAGGAGCTGCGCCACGTCCTGATCCGCATCAGTCAAGCCTGTTTCGCCGTCCACCACAAAAATAATGACATCCGCCTCATTCATGGCAATCTCAGCCTGGGCACGAATCTGCGCCATAAAAGGCAGGTCAGCCATCTCGATACCGCCCGTATCAATCAGCGCAAAATCACGCGTCAGCCAGTTTGACGTCGCATAAATACGGTCTCGCGTGATACCCGGCGTATCTTCGACAATCGAAATACGCTCACCGGCAATCCGGTTAAAAATAGTGGATTTGCCCACATTCGGACGTCCAACAATGGCAACTGTAGGTAAAGCCATAAGCAAAAAATCTCCTTTACGCGCGACAGCGCTTAGATATCAATAATCTCATATGAATAGCCCTGCGACTCGCAAATCGTGAAACAGGCCTCCATCGGAAAGAATATCGTTTTCGTGTTATCATTCGGATGATAAGTCTGAATCTTATTTTCTTCCAGCATCTCGCGGTCAAAATAAACATGCAGATTGTCATAGTGCGTGCCCACCAGCCCGAACAAACTGACAATCCCAGGCCTCTGGCCGAACACATCCTTCAGACGCTCCTCCGACATGAAATGCAGCCGCTTAACGCCGCCCAGCAGCTCAGCCAGTTCGTCCATGTCCAGCTGCTTCTTGTCATCCATCGTCACCAGATAAATCTGCGTCGACTTCTTATTGACCAGCGCCAGCGTCTTGCAGCGGCAGCCCTCGTAGCCCTCGATAAAAGCATCCGACTCCTCCGTCGAATGGCTCGGCGGATGCTCCACCGTCTCATAAGGAATCCCAAGCTCCGCCATCAGCTGCTGCACCTCAGCAAAGGTTCTCATTTCCATAATTTCTTGTCCCTCAAATTCTCGGTACTTGACGGATTCTCCGGCTGCCCCCATTGCTCAGCGATGCGTGACGACCAGCTGGAGCCTTCACGACGCGCGCCGGCGTATTCAGCCTGGACTTCATCATAAGCCTTGATGACTGATTCATCCTGAATCTGATATTTCTCCTCAAAAACCACAGCCTCATAAGGCAAGCGCGGTTTCACAGAGTTGACCTTGGCCGGGCGCCCCAAAGCAATGCCGAACAGCGGATAGGTATAGTCAGGCAAGCCCAGAATGTCTGAAATCTCGACCGATTTTTCGCGCAATAAACCCATCATCACGCCGCCATAACCCGCAGATTCAGCAGCCAGCAGCACATTTTCCGCCGCCAGCGAAGCATCCACCGCCGAGATAAGGAGCGACTCTGCCCCAGCAGGCTGGAAATCCCCCGCATTCAGAGTCACCGCAAGCCCTGCGCGATTCAAATCCCCCACAAAAACAATGAAATGCGAGCAGCCGAGAACTGCCTTCGTCGCAGGCACATGGTCAGCCTCGTAAATCGCCTGCTTCGCAGCTTCGGATTTCACGATGATAATGCTATAAGACTGAAAATTCTTCCAGTTACTCGCCGCACGCCCAGCCTCAATAAATTCACGGATTTCATCATCCGGAATCACTTCCTCTGTGAACTTGCGGACAGAACTGTGCCGCCGCATCAAATCAATTATTTCACTCATGACGCCGATTCTTCCCTTCTAAATGAATTTCTTCAGACAAAAATTTGACCCGCTCCATCACACGCTTGGCTGCCCAAGTATCAATCCCGTCACGCGTCTGTGACAGCCGCTCCTGCAAATCCTTCATGCTGTAGTTGGATGTAAAGAAAGTCAGCAGATTATTGTCCATGCGATACTGTAGAATAACCTGCAGGACATTATCACGCGCCCAGGCACTATTCACCTCGCCGCCGATATCGTCCAGAACCAGAACCTGTGCTGTCTTGACCGTCTCCACCTGATTACTGGCCGCAAAATTCGGCTGTGCAATATAAGTCGGATAGTGAATCATCTGACAGTTCAGACCTTGCGTCGCCAAGCTATTCACCATGCCCGCCAGCAGATATGACTTGCCGACGCCGAAGTCACCGTAGAGATAAACGCCTTTGGCTGAAGACGGCTCGTTTATCACGCTCTGAAGCGCACGGATTGCAGGCATACGGCCCTTGTCCCGATTGGTAATCTGGTCATAAATGTCATGCTGCCAGGAAACCTTTTTAAAGCCGGGCGAGAGACCAATCAAGGTAAAACGCTGCTCCATCTCCAGTCGTGCCCGGTTTTGAATCAGAAAACTCGTCTCCTGATAACTGACATCTACATAACCATCGTTCAGCTCCAGAACCGGCTTGTAGGCAGATGAACTATTGAACTTTTCCTTCTCCGTCAGATATTCAGAAAACTTCGACAGAGCCTTAGAAACTTGCTGCTCCGTCAATTTGTGCTTTAAAATAAACTCGGCGATTTCAGAATTCATGAGGATTTTTCGGCGCAGGCGCGAAAGGTCTGCAGAGCGTTCCGCCCGCTGTTCCAAGCTTTTAGATATAGGCTCCATTAGGTTTCACTCCCTTTCTTCATCGCTTCTAATTCTTTCTTAAATGCCGCAACTTCCTCGTCCGTAGCCGTTTCATCATAGCCAGGATTTGACCAAGTCGGCTCAGCCTTAACAGCTTTCTTAGCCGAAGCCGTTTTCCGAGGCTTCTTCTCAAACTCTGCAATATGCTGAATCGCCGCTTCCGCCGTGGTAATCCCGTTCCTCAGCCAGTCATTGGCAATACGATTCACGAAAGCCGCGCTCAGGCTCGGGTTCTTCTGCTGAATCAGCGTATAATGAATCAAAATGTTCTGAACCTCGGGTATCATTTTCTGCTTGTTGAAATTCGACAGCAGCTTGAGCTCGTCTTGGCTGACAAAACCGCCGACCTGACGTTTAAGCTGAGTCAGGAAATCCTGCGGACTCGCAGATTTTGCCACCTGGGCAAGCACTGCAGCTGCATTCTCCAGCTGCGGCTTCTTCTCACTGTCCGCAATATACTTGCGAATCATTGACGCCGTGTTAATCGTCTTATCCGCATTGAGCGTTTCCTCCGCCAGCTTGAATAGGCCGTACCAGTCCAGGCTGAATTTCTCGGCCATACTGTAAAGATGCAGAATATCCTTATTTTCATCGGCAAAACTGAATTTCCGCTGCTGCATCAGTGACTTGAAACTGCTCAAGTCCAAATCGCCAATTGGCGGAACTGGATTCTCCTCCAGGCTTTCCTGTAAATCAGAGAGAAAAATATCAGAAAATCTGACCTTCAGCTCATTGCCCTCAGTCTTTGTACTCTGCATCTCGCTCACAGTCTTCGCACCGATTTTATTGATTAACAGCTGCACCAGCAACTCATCAGCCAGAAAATCCTCAAAATTACGCGGACTTCTCAGCTGAAACTGAAAAGCATTATGACAATCAAAAATTTTCATCAGAGAAATCGCCCGCAGCTTGTCAAAAGCCTGCTCCAGCTGCCTCTGACCAACATTCAGATATTCCATCAGCTTAGAAAACTTGCCGGACGGCGTCACGCGCAGCAGCAGATAAAGCGTATAAGCCGTTTTTCCCAGAACAGGCAAATAAAGCTTTGAGAAAGCAGCGTCATCAAAGCTTGTTTTTCCGATATTCACAATAGAAAATTTATCGCCTGGTCTCATTTATCACTTCTTTGTAATGTGTTTCAGCAAATCCTCAAGCTCGCTGACGTCCTTAAACGAGCGGTAAACCGAGGCAAAGCGCACATAAGTAATCTCATCCAAATCCGCCAGCGCCGCCATGACAAACTCGCCGATTTGCCCGCTCGGCACCTCATTCTCCCCCAAGCCGCGCACCTTCTGCTCAATCCCCTCGACCGTTTCCTCAATCTTCTCGATAGAAATCGGACGTTTCTGGGCACTTCGTATAATACCGCGCATAATCTTCTCGCGGTCAAAAACCTCGCGCGTATTATCCTTCTTGACCACCAGCAGCGTCGGCTGCTCAATGCGCTCATAAGTCGTAAAACGAAAACCGCAGGACATACATTCCCGCCGGCGGCGAACCGCATCATCACTGGCTCTAGTATCCAGAACCTTAAAATTTTCAGACTGACAACGTGGACATTTCATAATTTTAAACCTTCCGCTTTCCGGTTACTCGACAAATTGCGCTTCCATACGGTAAATCGGCCCCTTATCCGACCATTTCCGCTCATACTCGGTCAAAACATTCTGCGGCGCGAACTCCAAATCCTTATGCAAATCCAGCCAAATCTGTCTAAAAACCATGCCGTACTGGCTCATTGACACCAGACTATACTCAAACAACCCCCGGTTATCTGTCTTAAAATGTACCTGTCCATTGGGCACCAGAATCTGCTCATAAAGCCTGAGAAAGTCTTTATAAGTCAGACGACGTTTTTCATGACGCGTCTTAGGCCAAGGGTCCGAGAAATTCAAATAGAGCAAGTCAACCTGATGCGCCCCAAAATACTCCGTCAAATTCCGCCCGTCCGCGAGCAATAGACGCACATTGGATAAATCAGCGGCCAGCAGCTTGTCCAGTGCATAAGAAATCACCGTCGACTGCAAATCAATCGCAATATAATTAATCTCAGGATGACGTGCCGCCATTCCGAGAATAAAATCACCTTTCCCGCAGCCGACTTCAATATGAATAGGATTCTCATTGCCGAAAACCTTCGTCCAGTCAACTGCTTCCGTCAGCACCAAATCAGTATGAGCTGCCAGCAGCTCTTCCGCACCTTTTCTTTTCTTTACACGCATTAAAACATTTCCATAAAGTGGCGCAAGCCCTGAATCTCAGCATTTGCCGCCATTGTATTGTTCACAGACAAATAAGCATCAATCCGCTTCAAATAAGACAACTTCCCGTACCAGATGAATTTCGCCAGCGAAGCCACATCTGACAAGCGGTCGCCCGACCTAGCCAGCCAGGCCCCCCAGTGCTGCCGCGGAATATAGTGCGACAGCAGGAAAGCATTGTCCAGATAAGCATCGCCTAGACTGACCGTTTCCCAGTCAATCAGGTAAATCCGGCCATTCTTAGAGCGCAGCCAGTTACTTGGTGAAATATCGCCGTGCACCACTACAATACTAAGATTATTGAGATAAGGCACCGTTTCAAGCATGGTATTCGTCACGCTGCAGAGAAAAGTGTTATTCGCAATCACCGAGTTCGGTTTATTGATGAGCTCAGACAGAATCTCTGCCGGTCTTGACACCGTCCTATCAAAAGTCGAGAGCGAATCCCGCAGCGTCCGGCTCGAATGCAGCTTGCTTAACAATTCAAAGACCTGCTCATCCATCATATCCGCCGGCTGCAGCGTCGTGCCCTCAATCCAGGACTGGGCCGTCAAAGTATCCCCATTCTGCGTCTTACGAATCCATTGAATTTTGGGCGCAAGCCCCTCGGTAGAAAGGCTCGGCAAAAGAGGGTTCGCATTCACCTTGATGAAAACCCGCTGATTTCGAAATTCTCCCATATAAGAATTTCCCGAACTGCTGTCAATGACACGCATTTGCCAGTTCAATGATGGTTCTTGCGTTACCATTCTACCCTACCTCTAACAATCCCTTTCCTAAATTTTTTTCATAATCAGCAATTAATAATGAATCAAAATCGTCTGCGTCAAAATATCCGCATACTGATAAGATTCACGTACCCTCGGTCCGCCTGGACGGGCCGGAATATTTTCAACCACGAAGTGAGTGGCATAAGCCTCAAGCAGCACAACCTTATGACGGTTTTCACGCTTACGTCCATATTGAGAGGTAATCTCAATCGTCTGGCCCAAATGGGCTTCCACTTCTTTGCGAATATCTACAATTTTTCCAACTTCTTGTTCCATGGATTCTCCATCTATTTTTTTCAAGTAGGCTTATTATACCACGTTTTCTGGTCAGATTCTAGTTTTCTGTGTGATACTGTTCAACATTGGCGAACTTATTATACTCTTTTATAAATCTGAGCTTTGCTGTTCCCCGGCTCCCAGAGCGGTTTTTCTCAATGATGATTTCAACTGAATCATCAGCGACTTCTTCAACTTCTTCACCCTCACGCTGATAATAATCCTCGCGGTAAAGAAAGGCGACAATGTCCGCATCCTGCTCGATTGAGCCGGACTCACGCAAATCCGACAAGCGCGGCCGCTTATTGTCACGGCCTTCAACACTACGGGACAGCTGACTCAGCGCAATCACCGGCACTTTCAGCTCTTTGGCCAAAATCTTCAACTGCCGGGAAATGTCCGAAACTTCCTGCTGACGATTTTCCCGGCCATTGCCTGAAATCAGCTGCAGATAATCAATCACGATGAGTCCGAGATTGCCGATTTCCTGCGCTAAACGGCGACTCTTGGCACGAATTTCAGACACTTTGATACCAGGTGTATCATCCACATAAATCTGAGCCTGCGACAAGGTATTATTCGCATGCACCAGATTTTCCCAGTCCGTGTCTGTCAATTGTCCGGTACGGATATGATATCCGTCAATCGGGCCGGTTGCGGCCAGCAGACGGTCAACCAGACTGTCAACACCCATTTCCAGCGAAAAGATAGCGACTGCCTTATCCAGTGACGTGGCAACATTTTCAGCAATATTCAGCGCAAAGGCGGTCTTCCCGACACCTGGACGCGCCGCTAGGATTATCAGTTCTTCCTCGTGAAATCCGGTCGTCAGGCGGTCAAGTTCTGTAAAGCGCGTCGCAAGACCTGTGACGGTACTCTTGTTTTTGGCCCGTTCTTCGATTTGGGCAAAGCTGTCATTGATGACATCCGGAACCTTGACAAAACCTGTTCTGGTCTGTCCCTGCGAGATTTTCGTCAGACTTTTCTCGGCAAGTGCCAGTAAATCCTCAGCTGAATCTTCAAGCGAATAGGCCTTATCGACGGTCGTGGTCAGTTCACGGATAATTGCGCGCTGCTGCGCTCTCTCTTTGACAATTCGTGCATAAAAAACCGCCCGCGAAGGCAAAGGAAAGTTTTCCGTCAGCTCGCTCAAATAGGCAATCCCGCCGACTACTTCCAAATCGCCCTGACTCTCAAGTCTGGCACTCAGCGTGACAATGTCAATCGGCTCACGTAAGTCCGACAAGCTGTCCATGGCCTGAAAAACCAGCCGATTCGCCGTCCGATAAAAATCCTCGGCTGCCAGAATTTCTTTTACATCAAAGAGCCGCTCACTTTCCAGCAGAATGGCGCCCAGCACCGCGCTTTCAGCAGCCAAATCCTGCGGCGGCTGTTTAACGACTTCTAACTCCGGCATTTAGGCCTCACTCACTCTGACTCTGACATTGGCCGTTACCTCCGGATGAATGCGAATCGGTACCACACGCTCGCCCAGAGCTTTCAGCGGGTTGTCCAGCATGATTTTATGCTTGTCCAGCTTCAGACCGTACTGCGCATTGATGGCATCTGCCACCTTTTTTGAGTTAATCGCGCCGAAAAGACGACTGTCAGCCCCGACCTTTTCCTTTAGCTCAATGACCACATTTTTATCTTCCAGCTGAAGCTTCAGCAGCTGTGCATCTGCCAGTGCATCTGCATCATCACGCGCCTTAGCCTTTTTCTGCGCCTCAAGCGTAGACACGGCAGAATTTGTAGCTGCTTGCGCCAGATTTTTCTTAATTAAAAAATTCTGGGCATAACCATCTGAAACTTCTTTGATTTCACCTTTCTTGCCCTTGCCCTTTACGTCTTGTAAGAAAATAACTTTCATTCAACAACCTCCTTTGGATGCCTATCCGCTTTGCTTTATTTTCAATGTTTGCCTGATTCATTTTTTGATAAGAGCTGAACCAGCGCTGCTCTTGCTTCTGTCAATGATTGCCCTGGGAGCACGGTTGCGGCTGTGTCAAAGTGTCCGCCGCCGCCCATTTTCTCCATGATGGTCTGGACATTGATTTTTCCATTGCTGCGGGCTGAAACTTCAACATTTCCCGACTGGCCGATTCCCATAGTGAAGCTGGCTGCAACGCCGTTCATGGTCAAGAGCTCATCTGCAGCTTTGGCTAAAATAACTTTTTCATAGACCTTGTCCGGATTCCCCAAAGCCACTGCAATGCCGTCGGCCAGCATCACTCCGGCCAGTACAACCTCATTGACCTCTTTGAAAGTATCAAAGTTCGTGGCCAGAAGCTTTTGAATGACTTCATTGTCTGCCCCGTGGTCACGCAGATAAGACGCGGCATCGAAGGTTTTTGAAGTTGTAGCTTTGGTAAAGGACTTGGTGTCAACCGAGATGCCTGCTAAAGCAACCGATGCCTCAATCGGCGACATATTTGTCTTGCCGTGATTCTGGAACTGCAGAATTTCTACCGTCATTTCAGTGGCAGAGCTGGCAGCCGAATCAATATAGGACAGGAGCGGATTCTCAGGGAAGTCTTCGTCACGCCGATGGTGATCAATGACAACAACCTTTCCGAAGCTCTCGTAAAACTCAGGGTCAAGCGTCCGGCTGATTTTAGAGTGATCTACCATAATCAGCAGTGAATTTTCAACTTTCAATTTCTTAGCCGCATTGATTTCCAGCACATAATCGGCGAGATTATCTGCACCGTTAAGCGCATCAATTGCACGTCTGGTGTCATCCTGCAGCTGGTCTTTATTGTAGACAACGAAAGCTTCCTTGCCGACGGCGGTAACAAAATTCCGCATGACCGTCGCAGCGCCCAACGCATCCATATCCGGATAGCGATGACCGACAATGAAAACCTGGTCTGTTTCCAGAACAATAGTTTTCAGCATTGAAGAAATCGCCCGCACACGCGTTCTGGACTTAATGACGCGCGATTCCGAATTCCCGCCGAAATAAATGGCCCGCGCCGTATCTTCATTTTCCTTGACCACAACCTGGTCACCGCCGCGAATCAGCGCCAGCTCAAGATTGTTCAGCGCCGTCTTGCCGATTGACGTATAATCAACCACGCCATAAGAGACGCCCAGAGAAATCGATAAACTCAGCTTAAATTCACTGACACGATTTCTAAATTCATCCAGCAAATCAGAAAACTGCTCTTTCATCAAATCCGACAGAACCTGATAGTTTGTAAAGAACACATAACGGTCAGCCGACTGCCGACGCAGATACATCTGACGAGAATTCGCAAAACTCTCCAGAAAATTCGCAATCAGACTATTAATACGTGAACGCTCACTTTCAGACAGCGCGTCCGTAACATCATCATAATTATCAATTGCAACCGCGCCGATTACCGGGCGCCGATTGGACAAATCACTCTTCGCCTTCTTTTCACTCGTCACATCCTGCAAATAAAGAATGTCATTTTCCCGGTCAAAATCCACGCTGTAGAAATGGTCAGACAGCTGGAAATTCTTCGACTGCGCATGATATTCGTCAATCAGCTGTTTAATCAACTCAGGCGTCACTTCAACCTCAGCCGTCTGAAACACAAACTCAGCGAATTCATTGTACCAGTCGACCATATAATTTCCCGGATTGAATTTAATAATCGCAACCGGCAAAGCTTTCAGAGTATTTTCAAGCGTCTCTTCCGAAATCTGGTTAACCTCGGCAATGATTTCCAGGCGCCGAATGCGGTTCTTCTCCAGCCATAAAATAACCAGCCCCAGAATCAGCAGATTTGCAAGAATAATCACCCAGAAATGGAAAAGCATGTCAAGCAGACTAAACAAAAAAATCTCAAGCGCAGTTAAAACGACCATAATGGCCGCAATAATAATCAGCGATTGATAATTTCCTTTTTTCATAATAGCTTCTTAATATTTTACCACAAATTGCCGGAAAATTGGGGCTTCAGCTGGAAACCGCACGCAGACACAGTCGACAGCCCCCTACTTTCCAAACAAACTGTACAGAATTATTTCTTCTGCTTCTTGAGCGAAACCCGCTTCTGCCGCTCCAATTCCTTCTGAATATCCTCTTCCGGCGAATACTTATCCTGCCAGTTATCCGGCTTAAGCAGCTTACCCGTCACACTGTCAAAATGCGGGCTTCCATCAGGGAAAATCTTCGCCATGTTGGCTTTATGGACAATATTAAAAATTTCGTAAGGGTCTACACCTGACAGAACAAGACTCCCGTATGTAAAATAAAGCAGGTCAATCAGAGCATCCGTCTGCGAAGTCAGCGCATCCGCCTTTTCTTTGACTGACTGATTCTGCACTTTCTGCACCGCTTTGTCAATGGCCGCATGCAGATTATCCATCATTTCGTCAAAAATAACCGCGTCGCCGTCAGCCACTGCGTACAAAAACTCAACAATTTCTTCAATCTTGAAGTCACTGCGATGCTCAGCTTCTTCCGCACCGAAAACCCTCGGCATTTCCTGAGTAACGCCATCCATCAGCCGATGAAAATCCTTGACCTTATTATAAGTCAAATCTTTTGAAACAAAACTGGATTTATCGTCAAAGACAACCAGCCCATAATAGGCCAGTGCACGTGCAATACCGTCATTTCCATTGCTCGTTGTCACATGGTCCGCGATTTCCTTGACATTAGCCGTCGCATTGCCCATAGCAACACCGACTCCCACGCCTTTAAGCATCTCGATATCATTATCCGAATCGCCGAAAGCCATAGTTTCGACTAATTGGAAACCGAAAATATCGCCCAAGCGCTTGATACCGCGAATTTTAGAAGTACCTTTGGACAACAGGTCAGCCGAATAGGGATTCGAGCGCGTCACCGCCAAATCTTCAAATCTTGTCTCAAGCTGGTCCGTCTCTGCCGCCGTCGAAACCATCATGATTTGATAAATCGGTACTTTCAGCAGCTTACGCGGATTATAGACAACCGGTCTAAAATGTCTCACAAACTTCTGGAACAAATTCTTGGCAAAATTCGCCATAAACTTCGGCAAAAGCCCAGCAATGTAGCCCGCCGTCCGCGACTCACCGAACTTCAAGAGCCCTGAGCCCGTCACGCCGTCAGCCATCCCGAAAGACAAATCGCGATGATTGTCCGCCGCATAGCGGATGATTTTCTGAATCAGCTTCTTGTCCATAGGATTCGCATAATAGACATTCTTTGAATCCAGAATATACTGGCCGTTATAAGTCACCGCAAAATTCAAATCCAGCTCTTCCAGCAGAGCTAAAGCAAAAGAAGGCCCGCGTCCCGTCGCAATTCCGACCAGAATGCCGCTGCGCCGCAGATCAATAATTGCCCGCCGAGTGGACTGCGCCACACCGCGTGTCGGTGTTAAAAGCGTCCCGTCCAAATCAAAAAATACAGCCTTGATTTCTGTCATATTAATTTATTATACCGCAAAATCCAAGATTTTGATATAATTTCCTCATGAAGAAAAAAATTCTTGTTTTGCACACCGGCGGCACAATTGCCATGTCTGAAGAT
The DNA here is from genome assembly GCF_054658595.1 of Lactovum odontotermitis. Classification (NCBI taxonomy): domain Bacteria; kingdom Bacillati; phylum Bacillota; class Bacilli; order Lactobacillales; family Streptococcaceae; genus Lactovum; species Lactovum odontotermitis. The sequence continues at coordinate 2,978 of NZ_BAAGGQ010000023.1, read as the reverse complement.
AAATCTGGACAAGTTGTTCAAAATTCAAATAATCCGCTCATGGTCAACGAACCCGAAATGTCTGATGTCGAGCTGACAACGGAAGACATCTTTAACCTGCCCAGCCCGCATATCACTTTAGAGGACATGCTGCTTCTGAAGAACCGTATTCAGCAGGCATTCAGCCAGCAGGACTTTGACGGCGTCGTCATCACACACGGAACGGACACGCTAGAAGAAACCGCGTATTTTCTTGACCTGACCCTCCCTTCCGGCAAGCCCGTCGCAATCACTGGCGCCATGCGTTCAAGCAATGAACCTGGTACCGACGGCTACTTCAATTTTCTCTCAGCCATCCGCACAGCCAGTGATTCCAGCTCAGCTAACCGCGGTGTGCTCGTCGTCATGAATGCGGAAGTGCATGCAGCCCGCTTTGTCACCAAGACACACACCACCAATGTGTCAACCTTTCAAACACCGACCTACGGCCCCATCGGCCTGGTCACGCGCCACCGCATCCTCTATCATCAGACACTTGAAAGCCTGGAAACAATCGACTGCCAAAGCGTTGCAGGCCGTGTTCCCATCATCAAAGCCTATTCCGGCATGACAAGCGAAACCTTTGACCTTCTTGACCTGACGCTTTTAGACGGCCTAGTGATTGAAGCACTAGGAGCCGGAAATCTTCCGCCGGCCGCATTCTCAGGTTTAAAACGGCTTCTGGATGCCGGAATCCCAATTGTATTAACATCGCGCTGTTTCAACGGCTTGGCTGAGCCAATCTATGCTTATCCCGGCGGCGGCGTGGAACTTTATGAAGCCGGAATCATGTTTGCGCAGGAAATCAATTCTCAAAAAGCCCGTATCAAGCTAATCGTCGGTCTTAATGCCGATGTAAAAAATCTCCGGAGTTTTTTTGAAAGATAAAAAAGATAGAAAAAAAGTTGCCGAATTTGACAACTTTTTCTGTTTTATTTTACAACCTCTTGCAGCTCATGCCAGATTTCCTCTAATTCCTCAAACGAATAAGCATTAGCGCCGGAAGCAAGCAAATGCCCGCCGCCGTCATGACGCTTAGCAATCTCATTAATCGGAATCTCCTTGCTGCGCATTCTCACACGATAATGCCCGTCCGGCTGCTCCACAAAAATAGCCCAGGCCTTAATATCGCGAATATTACCAGGCGTCCCCACAATCACAGAAGTCTCACTATCCAGCAAATCCATCGACTTCAGCAAATCCCGCGTCAAAGTCACACAAGCCGCACCAGCAGCCGAAATCACCAGATTCTCATAGACATAACCCTGCAGACGCGCCACTTTCATGTCAAAAGAGGCCATCTCACGCCCCAAAGCCGCCCGGTCAAAGTCATAGCCTGCCAGTTTCGAGGCCAAATACAAGGTCTTGGAGCTCGTATTCGGATAAAGAAAACGCCCTGTATCCCCAATTATCCCAGCATAAAGCAGACGTGCACCACTGTCAGGAATCACCAAATCCTGCGACAAAGCAAACTCAGTAATGATTTCTGACACAGAACTAGCAGAATCGTCCACATAAATCAAATCGCCATAAGGATCATCATTCGGATGATGATCAATTTTAATCAGGCAGTCCGCCTTCTGCCAGTCTTTCCCATCAATACGCGGCCGATTCGCCGTATCACAAACGATTGCCAAAGTTTCACTGAGATTTCCGTCAAACTCATCCATATGAGTCAGATAAGCCAAAGTCGGCTCATCAAAACCAATCGCGCAAATTTCTTTTTCAGGAAAATTCGCCCGTAAAACCTCACGCAGCCCGCATTGCGAACCAATCGCATCCGGATCCGGATTTTGGTGACGCATGATAATAATCTGGTCATATTCTCGAATCTTGGCCAGAATCTCTTTAAAAGTATTGTTCATACTGCTCCTTAACTAGTCTCCTAAAGAAAAGTAGAAGAAAACGCACCTTTCCAATGCTTTCAGCTAGCTCAACAAAAGAAGTACAAGTGTATTATAGCAAATAAAAACTATTTTTGGAGAAATGACCAGTACTAATTAGGTTTTTCATTGACAATATCGAAAAACAACATAAAAAAAGACGCCAACTCAAGTCAACGCCACTACCAACATATCAATGCCCGGAGCCGGGGTCGAACCGGCACGATATTACTATCACCAGATTTTGAGTCTGGCGCGTCTGCCAATTCCGCCATCCGGGCAAATACAACTATACAAATTTAAGAAAGATACAAGTAAAAACTGGGGTAACTGGATTCGAACCAGTGCATGCAGCAGTCAAAGTGCTGTGCCTTACCGCTTGGCTATACCCCAAGTTAAGGCTCAAATGCCTTACTAGCACATCCTCCCACAATAGAAGAAAGCTAAGGGCGAGAGAGGGGAATCGAACCCCCGAATGCCAGTGCCACAAACTGGTGTGTTAACCACTTCACCACTCCCGCCAAAATAGTAACACGGGCAGTAGGAATTGAACCCACACTAAAGGTTTTGGAGACCTTTGTACTACCTTTATACGATGCCCGTATTCGAAATAAAAAAATGGAGGGGAGAGGATTCGAACCTCCGAACCCGAAGGAGCGGATTTACAGTCCGCCGCGTTTAGCCTCTTCGCTACCCCTCCAATTCAAATTAAATGATGTCAACACATCATGGGAGTTAACGGGATCGAACCGCTGACCCTCTGCTTGTAAGGCAGACGCTCTCCCAGCTGAGCTAAACTCCCCGATTAAAATTTGGATTTATCACAGCTGGCGAGCGTCAAGCGGTAAAAAGCTGCGCTTTTCTTATCCGCTACCTCGAAGCAGTGCTTCGAGCTCTCCCAACTGAGCTAAACTCCCTAGATTAAGATAAAACTTAATCAAAAAAGCAAAAGCTTGGGAACGCCCATATCTGACAGGGGGCAACCCCCAACTACATCCGGCGCGGTGAGGCTTAACTGCTGTGTTCGACATGGATACAGGTGTATCCCTCACGCCATGATTCCCAAACTAATTGCTT
>NZ_BAAGGQ010000022.1:0-26417 GCF_054658595.1 Lactovum odontotermitis | reverse complement strand
CAACATTACTGAATATTTTGAATGGAAACCTGTCATTTGATGAAGGAAAAATAGAAAATTCATCCGATACGATTTTTCTAGAAAGTAATGATATACCGTTTGAATTTATGACTGCGGACGAATTTATTAAAACAACATTTTTGTTCAAGAAGATGAAATTTGAACCAGAAGAAAAAGACAAGCTGTTCAAACAGCTGCAGTTTCAACCAGAAAACAAAATTATAAAAGATTTTTCCAAAGGAATGAAAAGCAAGCTTTACCTTATCATTGCCTTTCTTTCAAAGCCAGAAATTCTGCTTCTAGACGAACCTTTTTCTGACATTGATTTGATGAGTTTCAGGAACATTTCACAAATTTTGAAAACTAAAAAAGAAAAAATGACTGTAATTTTTTCAACACATGTTGCTAAAATTTCTTTTGAACTTTCTGACAAAATTGTTTATTTGCAGGAAAATGGGGCGCGAGTATTTGAAAACCACTTTGAGAATTCAGATGAGCTAGAGACTTACATTTTTGAGGAAATGTCCAATGAGTCCTAAAAAGTAGTTCTTTGTTAATCTCATTAATTAAAAATTTAGAAGGGGGTTAAAATGACTAAACTAACCACTATCGAAAGAATTTATCTTGCAATACTATTAATCGCTTTTATGGTATTTAGCGTCTTCATTCCATATGTGATTGCGCAGAGCAAGATTAGTAATGTTCTTGGGCAAAGCAATGCGCCTGAGATGAAAAGTATGATAGGGGGGGCTTCTGCTTTTTTCAGCAGTTATCATAATCATCACACTTTTGATTTCAGCGATTGTAGACAAAATTATCGTCTATCTCGTCACAAAGCAGAAAATTTCTTTCGGCTACACGCTCTTTATTTATTTAATTTCAGCATTCATTGTTCAAGTGCTGTTTGTTGGCATGCAACTTATTAACCGAGGCTTTGTGATTGGTACAACAGTACTCATCATTCAATCAATTTTGAGAAATGCAATATTTACTGGTCTTTTGTACCGGAAAGTGAAAGTCGATAAAATAAAACTGGGACTTGTCTTCGTGATTCTGTTAATCATAGATGTGCTGGTGGCAGTTTTCTTGAAATAATCGTTTGTTTATTTTATATTTAGTTCTATATCATTTAACACTTATAATCGTTCGTAAAGGGGACAAGAAATGCGCTCAAACCGACAGACAAAAAGTAGGAAACATCTTATAATCATACCGGTTGCTTCGGTAGTTTTGCTAGGCCTCATCATTTTTGTATTTATTTCACTTACAAAAAAAGGAGACAAGGCCGAGGCAGAAGTGCCGACCTACAAAATTACGGCTCAGTCTAAGAGTTTATTCAAGGGGACGGTCACAAGCGAACATACAGATGATTACATGCTGGATGCTTCTTTGGGAACAATGCCGACGATAGAAGTTAAGACAGCTCAAGAGGTCACGGCCGGTCAGGCGATTTTGACTTATAAGGCGAAAGACAGCGACTTAACGAGTCTTTCCTATACTGTGAAGTCAGCGCAGCTGGCGCTTTCTCAGGCTCAGGATAATTTGTTGATTGCTCAGCAGCAGTCTTCGTCACTTCAGGACAAATACAAACAGGCTGTAGCAGATAAAGACAGTTCAACGAGCATTAGTGCGACTGAGTCTAGCATTTCTGACCCAAGTGCCATTCAGGCGCAGATTTCCAGCAACGCGGATGCTTTGCAGCAGCAGACTTACGCTGTACAGACGGCTCAGTTAAGTCTTGAGCAGGCCCAGGCGACTTTTACAGAGGCTGAGTCAGGCGAGGCACAGTCCGTATCAAGCTCAAACGGCAATCCTCCAGCAGATTTAACGAGCTTGGATTATGCGGTAAAACAGGCACAGCTGGCATTGACGCAGGCGCAGGACACGTTGACCAAGCTTCGGTCACAAGCCTCGAGTCTCCAAGACCAATATAAGCAGGCACTTGAGGACCAGAAAACTGCTCAGAGCAATAAGGCAAAACTGGCAAATGCTCAAGACCCCAGCGCAGTGCAGGCAGAAATAGACAGCAACACTCAAAGCATTCAGCAATTGACACAAACTGTTGCGTCAAATTCTCTTGCTGTACAAGCTGCGCAGGCCAATCTTAATGAGGCTCAGCGCACTGGAAAAGTCACGGTGAAAGCAAAAAACGCAGGTATTGCGAAAGTCGGCACCCCTGATGATGCTACAAAGCCTCTGGTCAGTATCTCGACAAAAGGCACAATTATTACTGGACAGATTTCTGAGTTTGATTACAGTAAGCTAAAAGTCGGCGATAAGGTGGAAATAAAGGCAATTAATCTCCAGCAAAAAACTTCCGGAGTTGTCTCTGTAATTTCTGCAACACCAACCAATGCGGCAAACCCAGCCCAGGCCTCGGGAGGTACGCCTGCAGCATCAGATAGTGCTTCATATTACACATTTACCATTACGCCGTCTAAAAATCTGCAGCTGGGTTATAACGTACAAATTTCAGCCCAGGATGATGTCCTGCTTATTCCAAAAACAGCGATGAAAGAGGGCTATGTTGAAGTGAAAAAAGGCAGTAAATTTGTAAAAACTGCTGTTAAGGCAAAACCGGTGGCGAAAGGTCAACTGCAAGTACTTTCGGGACTTAAAGCAGGAGATGTAATTTCTCAAAATGGAGCCGCACAATGATTCGGCTGGAGCATGTTACAAAGGCCTTTACCATCAACAATGCGCCATTCGTTGTCCTGAAGGACCTCAATTTTTCAGTCAAAGCAGGCGAATTCATCGGAATTTTAGGACGCTCCGGCTCTGGAAAGTCAACGTTATTAAACCTGATTGGTTTTCTTGATACAAATTTTGATGGAAATTATTACTTTGAAGATAAGCTGGTAAGTGATTATAATGACGATGAATTGTCAAATGTCCGAAATCAGAATGTTGGCTTTGTCTTTCAGAATTTTAGTTTGATAGAAAATATGACGGTTCGGCAAAACATCACAGTTCCACTGATGTATAGCGGTTTTTCGGCTAAAAAATCCAAGGAAATGGTAGAAGAAGCTCTGTCCAGGGTTGGTTTAAGTGACTTTATTGACCAGTCTGTTCGATTGCTCTCCGGCGGACAGCGCCAGCGAGTGGCCATTGCGCGTGCGATTGTCAATCGGCCGAGTTTTATTATTGCGGATGAGCCGACAGGCGCTTTAGATAGTCACACGTCTCGCGAAATTATGGACCTTTTCCGGAATTTGAACCGTCTGGGAACGACGGTTATCTTGGTCACGCATGATGAGAGCCTGAAAAGCTACTGCGGGCGCGTGATTCACTTACTTGACGGGGAGATTGTTGAATGAAGCTGCGTATGATTTTGCAAAATGCCTATTTAGCGCTTCGACACAATGTTCGGCGTAGTCTTTTGACAATGGCGGGAATCATCATTGGTGTCTCTGCTGTAATTACGATTTTGTCGCTTGGGAACGGTTTCAAGGCTTATACGATGAAGAATCTGACTCAGTCTAATTCGCAGAACATTGACGTTGAGATTAATTTTTCACCAAATAATCCTGTAAGCACTGGCACATTTTTCAATGAGTCTGACCTGCACCTCGCGGAATCTGTTTCCGGAGTTGATTCAGCGGCCTATCAGGCAGATACGCAAACAACCGTGATGCAGGATTTCTATTTTGGAACGACGAAGTATTCAAAAACGGTGGGTTTGATGAAAAAGTCAGAGGAAGATTTGAGGGCGGGGCGTAACCTTACTCAGAAAGATGACGATGAGCGAGCAACAGTTGCGGTTATTTCAAGTGATTTAGCAGATAAGATTTCTTCTGACGAACAGTCTGTACTGGGTTATGGTATTCCCATTGATGGTGAGCTTTATACAGTTGTGGGAATTTTTACAGGTGGCGGTGAAATGTCTTTAAATGGGGATGTGGAAATTCCAAAGCGAACTTATGAATATCTCCATTCTCAGAATAAAACAATTTCGGCCATTAAAATCAAGGTTCAGCCCGGCCATAAGCCCAGCAGCGTTGCGGACAATGTCGTACAGGAACTGACAGACAACGGCTCAATGACAACTCAGGGAACCTACACCACGTTTGACATGTCCGGCCTGTTGGACGGCATCAGCAAGATTTTGTCCACTCTGACCCTATTCATCTCTGGAATCGCCGGAATTTCTCTCTTTATCGCCGGCGTCGGTGTGATGAACATGATGTACACGTCAGTCAGTGAGCGGACTCAGGAAATTGGCGTTCGCAGGGCCATGGGGGCAAGAAAGTCTGATATTAGACAGCAGTTTCTGGCGGAGGGCTTATTGCTGACCGTTTCATCCGGCTTAATCGGCTATGTGATTGGCTATCTAATCGCGCTTCTGATTTCTCAATTTATGCCTTTCAAAGTCGTGCCGGATTTATTCACAATTGCCTTGTCGCTGGGAATTACAACTGTTCTGGGGCTGATTTTCAGCGTGGCACCAGCTAATGCGGCTGCCAGAAAAGAGCTGGTGGAAATTTTGCGATGATGCTTGTATAAAATAATATTAATCAAAAAAACTGACCTAAGAAATCAGTTTTTTGTTTGCCGGTCAATATTAACCCCCAGCACCGTCAAATGCCCATTAGAAATCAGTTTAATAATCAAATGGGCAAAGTCTTTCGAGCGCATCGTTGTGTTTGAAGTCGTCCACCAGCGCAGTGTGCCCACCAGAATGGACGTAATGTAGCTGATGACAAAGTCCGACGGCACAACCACGTCCTGCTCCCGCACTTCTAGCTTCTGAAAAAGCTCAGCATAACGCTCGGACAAGATGTCCAAAAATCGGTCTGTAAAATTGGTGTCTTGCGACTTGTCAATGATAATCTGGGAAACTTCAGGATTTTCACGAATAAAATCATAAAACTTCGAGAGCATTTCTTCAATCTCGGCCACATAAACATTCGTCCCGTCAATCAGTGTCCCGTCATCCAGCACTTTTGTGAAATCTACCAGAAAGTCGTCGATTAGGCTGTCGTACAGGTCTTGCTTGTCTGCATAGTGGGCATAAAAGGTCGCCCGGTTAATCATGGCATCGTCGGCAATTTCCTGAATTGAAATTTTTTCAAATTTCTTTCGGCGCAGCAAATTGATGAAAGCGAGAGTAATCAGTTTTCTCGTCCGTTTCACACGTAAATCTTCGTCTTTTTTAGGCATAAATAAAACCCCGCTTACTGTTTGATATGCAACAAAATATAAGTATCTGTTGCATATATTATAAAACTATTTCCAGATAATTTCAGGAAAATGTATGTCAAAAATATTTGTCATAAACAACAAAATGTTGCGAAACGTTGTATAACCAGCAATGACGTGCAGTTTGCTGGTTGCAATAATCTGAGGAAGTGATAAAATTGACACTGTATTAAATAAACAACACCTTGTCAGTTTTGTTAGTTTCCAGATTATTTAATTGCATTTCTATTTCAAGAAAGCCGAGCACTTGTGCGAACGCTATTTCAAAGGAGTTTCTCCAATATGACAATATATAAAGCAGGAATAGATGTCGGCTCCACGACAGTAAAGCTCGTCGTTTTCGACGAACAGCTCAAACTCATCTTCTCGCGCTATGAGCGGCATTTTTCTGATGTCAAAGCCGCAACCATCAAAGTATTAAATGAATTGAAGACAGAGCAGGGAAATTTGTCCCTGTCGCTGGCCATCACAGGCTCAGGCGGAATGGGTCTGGCCGAAGTCATTGATGTACCCTTTGTACAAGAAGTCATTGCCTCAAGCATCACCATCGAAAAATTCATCCCCCAAACCGACGTTATGATTGAACTGGGCGGCGAAGATGCCAAGATGACTTTCTTTGACAACGGCACGCAGGAGCTCCGCATGAATGGGACCTGTGCCGGCGGAACGGGCGCTTTCATTGACCAGATGGCCGCGCTGCTCAAAGTCGACGCCAAAGGTGTCAATGACCTGGCCAAAAATTACGAGAAAATCTACCCGATTGCTTCGCGCTGCGGGGTTTTTGCCAAGACCGACGTCCAGCCTCTGCTGAATGAAGGCGTACGCCGTGAAGACATTGCCGCGTCGATTTATCAGGCCGTGGTCAATCAGACCATTGCAGGTCTTGCTTCCGGCCGCAAAATCAAAGGAAAGGTGGCCTTCTTAGGCGGCCCGCTGTATTTCATGAGCGAGCTGCGCCAGCGCTTTATCGAGACGCTGAACCTGTCAGATGAAGACGTGATTTTCCCAGAAAATCCGCAGCTCTTTGTCGCAATGGGCGCAGCCCTGGCCGATGAAAAAGTCGAGCGCAGCCTGTCAGAACTCATCCATTCACTGAAAAATGACAGGTCAGACAGCCTGATCCCGCAGGACACGATGGAGCGGCTTTTCAACTCTGAGGAAGAACTGCAGGCCTTTCGCGACCGTCATGCCAAGGCCACCGCAAGTTATAAAAAACTAGCAGAACATCACGGGCCGGCCTATCTGGGCATTGACGCGGGCTCGACCACCACAAAGGCTGTTCTGATTGACGATGACGGCAATATCCTGTTTGACCACTACGGCTCAAATAACGGCGAGCCTCTGGAGTCTGTCATCGACATCTTAAAAGAGCTCTACAGCCAGCTCCCGAGCGATGTCTACATTGCCAAGTCAACCGTCACAGGCTACGGCGAGCAGCTTATCAAGGCAGGGCTCAAAGTCGACCTCGGCGAAGTTGAAACCATGGCGCATTACAAGGCGGCGGATTACTTCAACCCCGGCGTTGACTTTATTCTGGACATCGGCGGTCAGGACATGAAAGCCATGCGGATTCAGGATGGCGCGCTGAGTTCCATTCAGCTCAATGAGGCCTGCAGTTCAGGCTGCGGCAGCTTTATCGAGACATTTGCCCATTCTCTGAAATACGACGTGAAAGATTTTGCGCAAATCGCGCTGCTGGCAGAGCACCCCGTCAATTTGGGCTCGCGCTGTACCGTTTTCATGAATTCAAAAGTCAAACAGGTGCAGAAAGAAGGCGCCACTGTCGGCGACATTTCGGCAGGTTTGTCTTATTCTGTCATCAAGAATGCCCTTTACAAGGTCATCAAAGTCAAGCGCCCTGAGGAACTCGGCGAGAAAATCGTTGTCCAGGGCGGCACATTCTACAATGAAGCAGTTCTCCGTGCCTTTGAAATCATTTCAGGACGAGAGGTTGTGCGCCCGAGTATTGCAGGCCTGATGGGTGCTTATGGCTGTGCCCTCATGTCCCTGGAAAACGCTAAAGCTGGCGAAGAGTCAGCCATTCTCAAACTCGACGAGCTTGTAAAATTCAAGACGACCAAAGAGTTCATGGTTTGCGGACTTTGTGAAAATAACTGCAAGATGACCCTGACGGTCTTTAACGACGGCTCGAAATTCGTCACCGGAAACCGCTGTGAGCGCGGCCAGGAGAAAGCTACGCAGGTCAAAATTGACCGCCGCGACAAAAAAGTCAATCTGGTTGATTACAAATACAGAAAACTTTTCCATTACCACTCATTGTCCAAAAAGAAGCAGACAATGGGCGAAATCGGCATTCCGCGCGTGCTCAACATGTACGAAAACTACCCGCTCTGGCACACCATGTTTACCGACCTGGGCTTCCGCGTCGTCCTCTCGCCGAAATCCGACCTCGACCTTTACGAGAAAGGCATTGAGACGATTCCGTCCGACACCGTCTGCTACCCGGCAAAGATGGTGCATGGGCACATTATGGCTTTGATACAAGAGGACGTGAAAACGATTTTCTACCCATCCGTACTTTACGAACAGGAAGAACAAAAATCCGCACAAAACCACTACAACTGTCCAATCGTCCAGTCTTACCCTGAAGTCATTAAGAACAATATAGATGAAATCCGCGACGGATTGATTAATTATGTGCATCCATTTTTGAATCTTGCCAACCGTGAAAATGTGGCGAAGAATGTTTATGAGGCATTGGTAAAAGCAGGCTTTGACCTGACATTTGAGCAAGTCGAAGCAGCAGTCATGCACGGCTATGACGAACTGGCCGCTTTCAAGGCCGATTTGCGTGAAAAGGCAGAAGAGCTGCTCACACAGATTAATCTGAACAATGAGAAAGCCATTGTCCTGGCAGGCCGACCATACCACCTGGACCCTGAAATCAATCACGGCATTGCGAATATCATCACGCAGGAAGGCTTCCACGTGCTCACAGAGGATGCCATCGCAGGCATTGAAGATGTCCCAGGCCTGCGTGTCGTCAACCAGTGGGTTTATCATTCCCGCCTTTATGCAGCTGCTCAGGTTGTCTGCAAAAACAAAAACCTGGAGCTTGTCCAGCTCAACAGCTTCGGCTGCGGCCTCGACGCCGTCACAACTGACCAGGTCGAAGAAATCATGCGCAAGCATAATAAGCTCTATACTGTCCTGAAAATCGACGAAGGCTCAAACATGGGCGCCGTCCGCATCCGCCTGCGCTCGCTGAAAGCGGCTGTTTCCGAGCGGACAAAACATGGCGTTGAAGCCATTCCTGAAAACAAATTCGAAGAAATTGTCAAGCCGACGCCAGTCTTCACCCGAGAAATGAAGCGCAAGCACACACTGCTCATGCCGATGCTTTCGCCTATGCACCAGAATGACCTGCTGCGCGTCGCCTTTGAAGAATCCGGCTACGATGTCGTCATCCTTCCAGAGACGAAAACCTCAGTGAACAAAGGCCTCCAATTTGTCAATAATGATTCCTGCTACCCGGCCATCATCACCATCGGCCAGCTGATTGAAGCGCTCCAGTCTGGTGACTACGATATCAACAATACCTCGGTCATGATGACACAGACCGGCGGCGGATGCCGCGCCACTAACTATATTCCGCTTCTCCGCAAAGGACTCATTGACGCAGGCTTTCCGCAGGTTCCGGTCATTAGCCTTTCGATGGGCAATCAGGGCACAGAAAAAGGCTTCAAGTTCACGGCTCCATTGCTCACCCGCTTCATGCTGGCCGTCCTCTACGGCGACCTGTTTGAGCGAGTCGTCTACCGCACCCGTCCCTACGAAGCTGAAAAAGGTGCTGTCAATGCCCTCCATGAAAAATGGCTGAAAGCCGCTGCCCACAACGTTAAGAGCGCCAGCATCTTTGAATTTAACCGCAATATTAAGCGCATCATTCAGGAATTCGACGAAATCCCGCTGAACGAGAGTGTCAAGAAGCCGCGCGTCGGCGTCGTCGGCGAAATCCTCGTCAAATACAGCAAAACCGCCAACAACGACATTGTCGGCCTCCTCGAAGAAGAGGGCGCAGAAGCAGTCGTGCTCGACCTCATCGGCTTCATGAACTACAGCCTCTTCAACCAGATTTGGAAAACAGACGAAATCGGCGGTGCCAAGAAGAACAAGCTCATCGCCAAAACCGCCATCGGCATCATCAACATGCTCGAAAAACCGATGGACAAGGCCCTGCGTGCATCGAAACGCTTTGACGGGATTGAATCGATTTACGAAATCGCCGCCAGCACCGAGAAAATCCTCTCCATCGGCAATCACACCGGCGAAGGCTGGTTCCTGACCGGCGAAATGATTGAGCTCCTGCAAAAAGGCGTCATGAACGTCGTCTGCCTGCAGCCCTTCGGCTGTCTGCCGAATCACATCGTCGGCAAAGGTATGCTCAAGGAGCTGCGCCGCCAGTATCCAGGCGCTAATCTTGCCCCAATTGACTACGACCCAGGTGTTTCTGCCGTCAACCAGCTGAACCGTATCCGGCTCATGCTTGCGACGGCTAAGAAGCATGTGAATGACCAGACGACAGCAGCTCAGGTTTCCGAGACTGTTGATAATGACAAGAAAAGCCCAGCTTTTGTTGAGCCGATGACGGTCGGGAAGTATTGATATTGTGCAAAAAAGACTGATTCGAATAGTGTTCGAATCAGTCTTTTTTAAATTCTACCTCACTCTATCAATATCACAATTCCGCAAAAGCTCATTAATATCTGCAGCTTCAGAAGGAAAAATCAAGTTCAGAAACTGGTTATGCTTTTCACGCTCACTTCGGTTGGCAAAGGCTTTTCCATCAAATTTTACATTTAAAATTTCGCATTTTTCGTGGTTGAGTTTTGAAATATAAGAAAATGTCATTGGCACTGATTCACAAGTATAAATTTTTATATTTTCCGCACACATTGTAGTGTGTGAAAGCAAGTGATTTATCCTTTCCGTGAAATCAACCGGAACACAGTCAAAGCAGAAATGTTCATCTCCATTTGCCATGTACTCTTCGCGATTAATCATCGGGTCAAAAGTAACAATCGGATAATTTCCGGTTAAACCGTGAATGAGTGCGCCGACCCCGCCTTTCGAAGTTCCGTAGCAGACAATATTTGATAACGGAACTTCATTGTCAAACGCGACCTTTTTGATAAGTTCCTGAATCTTTAACTCATAATCAGGAAAATTTTCTGTGTTTTGATAATAAGAACCGCTGATAAGATTGCTATCCGCAATTCTCAAAAGAATTGTATTTTTAAGCAGAAACTTTTGAAGAGACCTATAATTATTTTCAGGGGCTTGGCGCTCCGAGGCGGATATATTCATCAAATTCAACGAGGCATTGAATAAAACAAGCATTTTTTTCGATAAATATTCATCTGTTGCAGTCGGCGCCTCAATTTTATAAGCAATTCCCTGATACCCTCCATACCAAAAGGAGTGTCAGTATTATCAACTACGAAGTATTCTCCATGGTCATAACCATCGATAGTTTTTCCCTTTAGGGCAAGACTTTTTAATTGTTCATAATAAGGACTTTGTAAAAATGTGTTCAAATTTTTCTTGTCATCTATAGGGGCTGATTTGATAACCTCCACATCGCGGCCATCCTTTTTACAAGTACTAGGTCTAAATTTGCCCAGATTTACGATTTACCGACGATTGTTCGTCCATCTTCACAATCAAACAAGAATTCGGCGACTTCTTTCATAGCATTGTTATACAGAATCAAGCGCTCTTCAAAAACTTTATATTGCTGCTCAAACAGCCCGTGCGAACCGCCGATTTTTCCATCAGCCTCGAAAGTAAAAATACCGAATTTCTGAAATGATAGATATTTGCAATAATAAAAAACGTTATCGGTTAAATAATTTTGTAATTCTTCAACTTTCACCTTTTTCGCACCTGCCTTTCAGTTTTTGGACATATTCATTATATTGTTTAAAAACTTTAAAGTCAAGCGCGGAAAAATAAACCCGTTAAGAGTTTTTTAACACTTTGTGATATAATTTACTTAACAAATATTATAGCGACTGCCTAGCAGCCGTTATTCCAAAAGGAGATTTTATATAAAATGGCAAAACTAACTGTCAAAGACATCCAATCCGAACTAGCAGGCAAGAAAATCCTTGTCCGTGTTGACTTCAACGTTCCAATCAAAGACGGCGTCATCACGAACGATAACCGTATCACGGCGGCCCTTCCAACCATCAAGTTCATCCTTGAGAACCATGGCCGTGCAATTCTTTTCAGCCACCTCGGCCGTGTAAAGACGGAGGAAGATAAGGCAGGCAAGAGCCTCGCCCCTGTCGCTGCGGACCTCAGCAAAAAATTGGGTCAGCCTGTCGTATTTATTCCAGGCGTGACACGCGGTCCTAAACTCGAAGAGGCTATCAATGAGCTGAAAGACGGCGAGATTCTGCTGGTAGAAAACACTCGTTTTGAGGATGTTGACGGTAAGAAAGAATCCAAAAATGACCCTGAGCTCGGCAAGTACTGGGCTTCACTCGGCGACGGCATTTTCGTCAACGATGCATTCGGCACCGCTCACCGCGCACACGCTTCAAACGTCGGCATTTCAGCAAATGTTGACAAGGCAGTGGCCGGCTTCCTCCTGGAAAATGAAATTGCCTATATCCAAGAAGCAGTTGAGAATCCGGTCCGTCCATTTGTGGCAATCCTCGGCGGCTCAAAAGTTTCAGACAAAATCGGCGTTATCGAGAACCTGCTGAAAAAAGCTGACAAGGTCATTGTCGGCGGCGGTATGGCCTATACTTTCTTCAAGGCACAAGGCCACGAAATCGGCAATTCCCTGGTTGAGGACGACAAGCTCGATTTAGCAAAGGAATTGCTTGAGAAAGCTAACGGCAAATTGATTCTGCCAGTGGATTCAAAAGAAGCGAATGCATTTTCTGACTATACTGAGGTGAAAGACACTGAAGGCATTGATATTGACCCTGGTTTCCTGGGACTTGATGCAGGTCCGAAGACAATTGCAGAGTTCGGCAAAGAACTTGCCGGCGCGAAAACTGTTGTCTGGAACGGCCCAGTCGGCGTCTTTGAGAATCCTGATTTCCAGGCTGGTACAATCGGTGTTATGGATGCGATTGTGGCTCAGCCAGGCGTAAAATCAATTATTGGCGGCGGAGATTCAGCTGCTGCTGCAATCAATCTTGGCTATGCCGATAAATTCTCATGGATTTCAACTGGCGGCGGCGCTTCTATGGAACTCCTTGAAGGCAAGGTGCTTCCAGGACTTGCTGCTCTTACGGATAAATAAACTTTTTTGACGAAAAACCTTAATTGGTCAAAAAAGGTCAGAAATCAGTCTAAAGTCTGAGGGAAATCTCAGACTTTTCTGGTATGCTGGTAGTCACTTCATTGAGCTTAATCTGGCAAAATTTGTTATAATGGATAAAGCTAGATTAGACTAGATTAGATTAGACTGAATAAGATAGGTAAATATGCAGAATCCGAATAATAGTAATAATAACAAGCGGCCGGGCGGTTTCATCAGAAACTCCTTCATCTGGATTGCGGCACTGATTATTGTCATCATTGGCGCGAACATGTTTATGGGCGGGAACAATAGTGCCACTAAAAATGTGAGTTACAGTGAATTAACCAGCAAAATCAAAGACGGCAACATCAAAGAGCTGACTTTCCAGCCGGTGAACGGCATCATGAAGATTGCGGCTGAATATGAAAATCCGGTCAAAGACAGCAGTGCGCCGAATTTCCCTTTGCTTGGAAATTCCTCTTCAACTGTGAAGGGCTTCTACAGCTATGTCATTCCAACGGACGGAAATATCACGGACTTGCAAGAGCTGGCCGATAAGGAAAATATTAAGGCTACTGTGCTTCAGACACCGACAGAGAGCTTTTGGATGACTCTGCTTAGCGGCTGGCTGCCGATTATTTTAATGATGGCCTTTTTCTACTTCATGATGAGCGGATTGGGCGGCCGCGGCGGCGGTGCAGGCAATCCGATGTCTTTCGGCAAATCTCGTGCGAAGCAGCAGGATGCCAAGACTTCCAAAGTCAGATTTGAAGATGTGGCTGGTGAAGACGAAGAAAAACAGGAACTCTTTGAAGTCGTTGATTTCCTGAAAAATCCTAAGAAATATCACGACCTCGGCGCTAGAATTCCGGCAGGTGTGCTGCTTGAAGGCCCTCCGGGAACTGGTAAAACCTTGCTGGCAAAAGCCGTTGCAGGCGAAGCTGGTCGCCCCTTCTTCAGCATTTCAGGTTCTGATTTCGTCGAAATGTTTGTCGGTGTCGGCGCCAGCCGTGTGCGTGACCTCTTTGAAAATGCCAAGAAAAATGCGCCGTCTATCGTCTTCATTGATGAAATTGATGCTGTCGGCCGTCAGCGTGGTGCTGGTCTCGGCGGCGGAAACGATGAGCGCGAGCAGACATTGAACCAGCTCCTGGTTGAAATGGACGGATTTACTGAAAATCAGGACGCCGTCATTGTCATTGCAGCGACGAACCGCTCAGACGTGCTCGACCCAGCCTTGCTGCGTCCAGGCCGTTTTGACCGTAAAGTCCTTGTAGGTGCGCCGGATGTCAAGGGACGCGAAGCTGTCCTGCGTGTTCACGCGAAGAATAAACCGCTGGCAGCTGACGTTGACCTCAAAGTGGTTGCCCAGCAGACCCCTGGCTTTGTAGGGGCTGACCTGGAAAATGTTCTGAATGAAGCCGCTCTGGTTGCAGCTCGTCGTAACAAGAAAATCATTGATGCTTCAGATATTGATGAAGCAGAAGACCGTGTCATTGCAGGCCCTGCCAAGAGAGACAAGAGAATTTCCGAGCATGAGCGTGAAATGGTGGCCTACCATGAAGCAGGTCACACCATTGTTGGTCTGGTGCTCTCAAATGCTAATACGGTTCACAAAGTTACAATCGTACCGCGCGGCCGTGCAGGCGGCTATATGATTGCCCTGCCTAAGGAAGACCAGTTCCTGATGTCGAAAGAAGATATGCAGGAAAATCTGGCCGGCCTGATGGGCGGCCGAGCAGCCGAGCAGATTATTTTCAACACAATCACGACAGGCGCTTCAAATGACTTTGAGCAGGCAACACGTATTGCGCGCGGAATGGTGACGCAGTACGGCATGTCCGACAAGCTCGGCCCAATCAGCTATGAGGGAGACCATCAAGTCTTCATCGGCCGTGACTATGGCCAGACAAAGACATATTCTGAGGCGACAGCGATTGCGATTGATGACGAAGTACGCCGCATCACGAAAGAAGCCTACGATAAGGCAACTGAGATTATTCAGGCACATCGTGAGCAGCACAAGGCGATTGCCCTGGCTCTGCTTGAATACGAGACTTTGGATGCGCGTCAGATTAAGTCGCTCTATGAGACTGGAAAAATGCCGGAATCACAAAGTGAAGCTGTCTCTGCCTCAGAAACAGGCAGTGTTTCAGCCAGTGATGAGCCAAACAGTGCCTCAAATTCAGAATCTGCTGATTCGCAGGTTTCTGAGACAACAGAGCCGAAAGTTTCTGAGGACACGGCAACTTCGGCGGTCTCTGAGACAACAAGTGTTCAGACTTCAGAGGGCACTTCAGCCTTGGACAGCGAAAGTGTATCAGATTCAGGCTCAGATTCTCTTTAAGCAATGAAAACAAGTAAGTTCTATTGTGACTGGTGTGTTCATCCGCGCCAGTTGCTAAGGAACTTTTTTTGTACAGCGCGAGTGATTGATTTTGGTACTTTACGATTTTCAAGAAATGTGCTACAATATTGATATACAAAATTGCTATATATTGTTATACGGCATTATTTAAAGGGGGCTGAAATGTCTGCAACACAACAGGTAAATTTTAGAGCTGATACTGAGTTTTACAAGGTGGCGAAAAAGGAGATTACGCAAGAGGGACTAAGTGTTTCGGATGTTTTGAATGCAACGCTTAGAAAGATTGTCACTGGGGCGATTAATCCGCGGAATTTTGTTATGAGCGACGATGTGGCTGATGAGAGCCTGAAAGTAGCTTTTACGGATTTGAAGCGGGAAATTTTGGCGGGTCATGAAGCAATTCTTGCCGGGAAGACAACGGAATTAGCGGATGTACGAAAGGAATTTAATCTTGACTGAAACAATCAAGTACACTGTAAGGCTTTCAGAACCTGCAAAGGAAGACTTGAAAAATATCAGAGATTATATCTTAGTTAATTTTTACAGTCGTCAGTCTGCTGAAGCTAAAGTTGACCTGATTTTGACAGCTTTAGAGATTCTGGTTCTTTTTCCGGAGGCTTCACCGACGGTTGAGAGCAGAGGATACGGGCAGGTGACGGATGATGGAAAAGTCTATCGTTACCTGCCGATTGAAAATTACATTGCTTTCTTTTATATTGAGGACAGGGCTGTTTATGTGGCGCGTATTTTGAGTTCGCGTCAGGATTGGGCAAAGCTGTTCATGAAATGATTTGACATTTGCAGAAAGATAAATAAAAAAAGCCCATCAAGTTCGGGCTTATTGGTGACGCGTCGTGCGAATCGTTTTCCAAATCCAGACGACCAGCGCAATGATAATCAGCGGTACGAGCAGATGAGAGTTGAAAGGAAGCAGAATCAGACCGAAGATAAGCTTGATGAGCCAGAAAACAAACTCCAGCGCGAGAACTCCCAAAATTATCGGCAGCACGATTCGAATGCTGATTTTCCAGATGATGGCGCAGACTAGGAATATGAATAGTAAAAAGAACATTTTGATACCTCTTTCTTTTGAAATATATCAGTTATTTGATTTGATAATTTATTTTAACAAGAAAAAAGGCCGATTTTCTCGGCCTTGGGACTGATTTTTCAGTTATTGCTTATTCACGGTGTTGGTGGCTGTTCCGCTGGCGTAATTGATGTCGGCGTTGGGTGATTTATTGTCGAGATAAACTACAGTGCTGGCCCCATTTCCCGACGCTTCCCGACCGCCGCCGAGCCGAATCTGCAGGGTCTGACCGGAGCTGTCAATGCCGACGTAGGCCAGGCGAATCTGGCGGGGCAGCAGCTCGTTGCCTTTGTATAGCGGCGTGACCTGGTAGTCGAGGTAGTAGTGGGGGTGGTTGGCCAGCCAGCTGTCCAGACGGTTTTCGTAGTAGAGCATGGATTGGCTGTTGCTGTCGTCCATGCCTGTGTAGTTTCCGGCGTTGAACCATGCGGGCTCAGGGACGAGATTGCGCCCGTCATTGTTCAGCCCGCTGAATTGGTAGCCGACCAGGTGCCCGCGGCTCATGAGCCAAGCCTTTCGGGTACTGCCAGTCCCTGTTTTGTAGTAAAAGTTATAGTTGTGCCAGCCGACAGGGTCGTAATCCAGCGCCTCACGCGTTTTCCTGGGCTCTTGAGAATTTTTCAGCTGAATGTGTGCATCGACCGCGCGCCCCAAAGAGTCTTGCTCTGTCAGAATGAGCTGTTTTGAGCCAGTGTAGTCCAGAGGGGCTTGCTTGACCGTGGTTGAGAGGCCAGACTGCAAGTAACTGCTGGCTGCCAGCTGGACAGCAGGTTTCTTGTTGACAACGTTTGTCCAGAGCCAGCCTGCGGCAAATATGACTAAAACGAGGAGGAAGGAGATGAGCGATTTCTGCAGCGACTTTGTGCTTGTGCTTTTTCTTTTGGCCATGGTTTATTATAACATCTGTTGTCTGTAAATGATTTTTTTCAGCGTTTCAGTGTTTTAGTGTGAAGAAAAGCGAAATTGTATATATAAATATCAGTCATGCTATAATAGACATATGGAAAATGAATATGAATTTGTAAATCCGCCGCAGCCTGTGATTTTCGATTATTTGCGCGAGGCAAAGGTGATTGCTGTGGTCGGGCTGTCTGACCGCGAGGAAACGTCATCAAACATGGTGGCGCGGGCGATTCAAGCTAACGGCTACCGGGTGATTCCGGTCAATCCTAAGCTGGCTGGCGGCGAGTTATTGGGCGAGACAGTTTATGCTTCGATTCTTGACATTCCCTTCCACATTGACATTGTGGATATTTTCAGACGCAGTGAATTTCTGGCAGATGTGGCTCGTGAGTTCATACAGACGGATGCCGATGTTTTCTGGGCGCAGCAGGGGCTGCAGTCAGAGGAGGCAGAGAAGATTTTACGTGCAGCTGGACGCTCTAAAATCGTGATGAATCGATGCATCAAGGTGGAACATGCATATAGTGGTTTGGGAAAGAAGCTGTGAGGCTTCTTTTTTACACCTAACTGGAGGGGGCAGAGTGCTATTTTAAGGCCATTACCTTTGTGGCACAGTATAAACGGTATATAAAGAGACAAGGTCAAGTGACTTTGTCTCTCTTTGAATCGCCAAATTCGGCAGTTTTAATAATCTCAGCTTATCTCAGCTTAATTCCAAGCAAAAGACAATCATCAGGCAAATCATCGGTGCCTAGGCGTTCTCGAATCAACTGCAGCGCTTGTTCAAGCGAAGTACCATCCGGAAGATGCTTTGAGCTGTATTTTTCGCCTAAATCAAGTTCAGCTTGATTTATCACTTGATTGAAACTTGAAGAGTCAGCAATCCAGGTCAATTTGGCTTTTTGCCTCTCAGCTTTTCTGCGCTCTGCCTCTTGCCAGGTAGAATCCTTGTCCTGTCTGAAATAATGCTGTTCTCTTTCGCCGTCCGGCAGCTGGTCTTCTTCCCAGGCCTTGAACAGAATTCGATTGCCGGCTTTATGAGTTTTACTGCTTTTAGTGTGACTGTCCGCATCCAGAATTTTCTTCGGCACAATAAGCAGGCGTTGACGCCCTTGCTGAATCGCCGTGAATTGGGCGCGGTCTACTCGGATAATATGTCGTTTGTGCCACAACAAAGTAAACAGTCCCAGCAAAGCCCCTAGCAGAGCCAGGATTATTGAGCCGAGCATCACCCAAAAATTGTAGCCGTATTTATTGCGCTGAATTTTCTCCTGCGGCAGCTTGACATTATTAGGAACACGATGTCCTGTCACCAATAGGCGCTTACTGTTGACACCGGTCGGCCAGCAGGTGGCCAAGGTCACAAGGTCTTTACCAGCCACAATGCCGAGTGATGAAACTTCATCTGGCTCGACAATTTTCCGGCCATCAATTCTGTATTTGAGTTCAAGATTTAGGACATGAATGTAAAATGTGTCTCCCAGTTTCAGGTCTTCTAAATCTGTAAACAGAGTATTATTCACACGTCCGGAATGAGTGGACAGCACAGCATGCGTATTTACACCGCCAACCGGCAGGCTCGTCTGCGGAACATGCCCTACGCCGGCTTCCATCGTTTTTTGGCTGTCTCCCTGGTAAATCGGCACATTTTTGAGCTTTATCTGCGGAATCGCGAGGTAGCCGAACATTCCAGAATAATCATAAATCAGCTGTTTTTTGTAGTCCGGTACGGCCTGTGTCCAGTTTTGATGGACATTCATCGCATAAATGTAGTTATTATAAGTCTGAGCATCGCCCAAGAGCTGTTTGAGCTTGTCTTTATCTAGCTTGTCGGTTGTTTTCTTGTAAGTTTCAATGCTTACAGTCTGTCTTTGACCTGCGAGATAATTTGCCACAATCGGGTAGAAGAGCACTGCCACCGCAAAAATCAGCAGTAAAGCTGAGATTAGATTGCGGATGGAAAAGTGCTTTCTTCCATGTTGGTGTCCTTTTTGTGTCAAATCTTCCCTCTTATTTTGAAATTTCTTCTACTTCATCATTTTTTCTGCGCCGAATGATAATCGCGCCGATGCCGGCTGCTGCCGCCAGAATCAAGATGGCCGTAATGCCTGTACCACCAGTAAACGGCAAGTCAAATGGCCGGTTGTTGGTAATTTTCTTTTCGCCTGGTGTGACGGTTGTATCAGCGGTCACAGCAAAGACATTGGCTCCTGTGGATGGTGAAGGCAGTTCATAGTCAGCTGGTGCCTGAATTTCGACGGCAAAGTAGTTGGTCGCATTTGTTTCATCGGTATTACTATCCACCAGGTTCAGACCTGTCCAGGCTGCTAAACCGTCGTCACCGGTTGTCCGGGAAATAATTTTGCCGGATATATCTTTCACAAATTCAGCCGTTGTGTTGTCAGTCAAGCCGCTTATAGAGCCGTCATTTTTTATGTCGGCGGCATTGGCAGTGACCAGCGCTTTGGCTGCAGCTTCATCTTTTGCACGGACCAGGACGAAAGTGGCGCCTTTCAGTGCTTTGTTAGCGCCATTCACCTTTTCAATTTCGACACCGCCGACATTGACAGAGGCTGTCTTGGTTGCTGAATTGCTGATGTCGACGCCGAAAGCATTGACAACACTTGTGACAACGCTATTAACTGCGGTTCCTACGAAATTGGAAGCTACGGTTGTCGGAAGTTGAATGTTGATTTGGCCGCTTGCATTGCTAAGAAGCCCGGCAGCCTTGAGCTGGCCGGCAGTTGTTAATGTGACTGTGATTTCGCTGCCTGAAATGGTGACTGTATAATCTGTATCCGCAGTCAAAGTACCAGCCACATCACCTGTAGAATCCGCAACACTGACAGTCAAAGCGGCAGTCGCTGCAGAATAGTTTACAGCAGCGGGCAATGTGTCTTTTACGCTGTAAGTTCCAGTCGTATCAGCTGTTGGGTTATTCACATTTGTAATCTGTGAAGCGTCAAAAATGCTGTTCAAGTTCCAGGTAATCGTGTCTCCAGCGCCAGCGGTTGTCGTATTTCCAGCATCACCTGCATTTAATACACCGCTCGCATTAATAGCGTTGATTTCCTGTGTGGTACCGGCTTTCTTGTTAACAGCGGCAATTTGATCAGGTGTCTTGCCGTTGAAGTTATCTTTCGCGTTGGTCAAGGCAATCTTCTGCAAATCATTTGAAGGCGTCAGGTCCAACTTAGGGTAAACATTGACGTCAATCGCGCTGCTGTCAGTTGTGTTGACGGCAACGATAAAGTCTTTAATTGTGCGGATACCGCCGATGCTTGTTGATTGATGGAAAAGATAATAACCGTCTGTCAGGCCGGAAAAGTCTGCCACTCCGGTTGCATTGGTTGTTTGTGAAAGGGATGTTCGACTTGGGTCAAGGTCGTAATCGGACGAATCGAAAGAGCCGTTGGCTGATGTGCCTTTCAGGATAATTGGTGTGGCCGTGAAAGTGACATTTGCCATCGTTAAACCGCTTGTCAGTTCAGTACCGTCGTTTGGCCCGAGAATGTTGTCTTCAGGATTGAGCGGACTTGCCTGCTGAGCATGGATTGTGACTTCACCGTTTGAAACCCGGGCAGTAGAAGATTCCGCATTGACGGCGGGTGCAATACCTGTGAGAGAGAGTGCGCTCAAAAGAGCGATTGAGGCGCGTGAAATTTTTCTGTTCACTGATTTGAAAGTCATAATGTCTCCTTTTTTAGTGTCTTTTTGTATGGAAGATTTTGTCCAGCAGCGGACGTTTTTTGAGCTTTGTGTACTAAGGATAATAAAGCCGCAGCAGGAATTGTGTTGCGGGTGAAACTCTCGCTTAGCTTATTTTGCTAGCTCGTTGTTCAGATTTATGATAAATTCGCTTGTGCCTCTAAGGAAATCATATAATCTTATTATAAATATATCATGAATAACCTATAAAATAAAGTAAAAATTAGAGATTTGATACAAAAATGGAAAAAATGCCAGAAATGTGTTTAAATTTATGAACAGATAATTTGAAAACGTTTAAATAGAACTCGGAAAAATAAAAAACAGAAGTACAGTGAATGCTTCTGTTTTTATGATTGAATTTTCAAAGAAATAAAGTTATTTCAGCATTTTTGTCTGAAAATCACGTGAATTTTTTAAAATTTGCTTGTAAGTGTCGACAATCGTGTCAGAAAACTCAGGATTCTCAACTTGAGCCGAAATTTTCGCAAGCAGCAGCTGTTCACGCTTTTCGTCCAGAACAGGCAGCTGATGCAGCTTTTTAAAGGCGGCAACCTGGCAGACAAGATTCAGCCGTTTTTCAAGCAGCCGTGTCAGCTCTGCATCCACATGGTCAATGTCTTCACGTATATTATTTAAATCCATGTCTCAATTATAGCATAGGATGAACAAACGGGCAGTTATTGTATTAGGATTTATTCTTTTTAAGAAATTCTGCAAAAGCTTACAAAAACATAATATTGAATCAAAAAATCTGTTATAATTGGTCTATACAAATAAATAAAAAATTAAGGAGTTTGAAACATGGTTTATTATGTAAAAGCAGACAAGTTCTTCTATCCTTACGAGACAAAGCAGGGCGGATTTTTGGAGATTGCAGACGGAAAGTTTGGTGCCTGGCAGAAAGAAGCGCCGGCAGGGGCTGAAATCGTTGATTATACTGGGCACAATATTGCACCAGGCCTGGTGGACACGCATATTCACGGATTCCACGACTTTGACGTGATGGACGACAATATTGACGGACTTCTGACAACGATGTCGGAGGGGCTGCTGAGCATTGGCGTGACCTCATTCTTCCCATCGACTTTAACCGGCGAACATGAGTTGCTGAAGCATATCTGCGAAGAAATCGGAAATCATCATCAGGAAGCCAAAGGCGCGAAGATTCAGGGAATTTTCTTTGAAGGGCCTTATTTTACCGAAGAGCACAAGGGCGCGCAAAATCCGGCTTATATGACAGACCCGAGCATCGACGAGTTTCATGAGTGGCAGACGGCGGCGAAAGGCATGCTGAAGAAAATAGCTGTCGCGCCAGAACGTGAAGGCGTAGACGAGTTTATCCGGACGATTACATCTGAAGGTGTATCTGTGGCGCTTGGCCACTCAAATGCGTCTTACGAGCAGGCTGTCAGAGGCATTGAGGCAGGTGCAGACACTTGGGTTCACACATACAACGGCATGAGTCCGCTCAACCACCGCCAGCCTGGCATGGTAGGCGCAGCCTTTGATACTCCCAACACTTACGCAGAGCTGATATGCGACGGTCACCACGTGCATCCGGCAGCTTGTGAAGTGCTGATGAAAGCCAAAGGCGCTGACCATGTTCTTCTTGTGACGGATTCTATGCGGGCCGCAGGGATGCCTGACGGCGGAAGCTATATGCTGGGCGAATTCCCGGTTGTCATTAAAGATGGAACGGTTCGCTTAGTCAGCAACGGCAGCTTAGCCGCTTCGCTTTTAACGCTGAATGTCGCTGTGAAGAATGTGGTGGACTGGGGCATTGCCACTCCGGAGGAAGCAGTTATGATGGCCACTTTGACACCGGCAATTTCTGCAAAAATTTCGGATGTCTGCGGACAGATTAAACTCGGACATGCGGCAGACTTTATCGTGCTGGAGCCGGACATGTCGCTGGCCGCAACTTACCTTGACGGCGTGAAACGCTTCGAGGCCTAACATGCCGCGATTACATAAGCTGAGCGAAACAGAACTCTTCTGCTGGAATTACATTCAGGACAACCTGGCGAAGGTCAGTCAGATGACGATTTCAAAGGTGGCAGAAGAATCGCATGTCTCCATTTCGACAGTGAATCGTACTTTGAACAAAATGGGCTATGATGGTTACTCAGATTTTAAACACTCTGTCAAAAACGACAAAACCCATCCCAGCAACGGATTTTCAAGTGAAGTCAATGAAGCCTTTCTGAAAAATGAGACTGAAATCACGCGGACGATTAATCAGCTTTCCGTGGAAGAAATCGAGTCGGCCATCCGTCTGATTAATCGCCATGAGGATATTACTCTCATTGCCATGGGACTGAGCGATAACGTTTCGCTCGAAATGATGGCAAAACTGCAGCTTTTTGCTAAACGCTGCGTCAGATACAACGACCCGGAATATATGAAATATCATGCCGGGAAGATGCATTCGACGGACCTGATTATCGCAATTTCCATTTCTGGAGAAACGCCCGAACTGATTGAAACAGTCGGGATTGCTAAGTCGCATGGTGCAAAAGTGCTGGCGCTGACTGCCAGCCCGTCCAGCCGATTGGCGCAAATGGCAGATGTCAGTCTTTCCGCTTACAAATCTAAAATCAAAGAACTTGATTTTGGCCTCGATGTGGCCAGCCGTATTCCGCTGCAGATTGTCAATCGAATTTTGATTGATGCCTTTGCAATTTATAAGCGCGATGCAACGATTCGCGAAAGGTAAAAAATTAACTCAAAAAAATCGTGTGATTCGTCAAATGAATCACACGATTTTTTATGTATCAAGTTGAACGCATCAGCTGCGTTTTTTGCGTTGTCGAATCAGTAGAGCGGCTCCAACTGAGAGCCCGGCAGCTGCAGCAATTCCGACGCTTCCGCTGCCTCCAGTGAATGGAAGAACAAAATTTTTAGCCAGAACAACCGTAATCGTAATATCGTTTGCCCCTGAGTTATGGGCAATCTGCAAGGCCTCCAAAGAGGTGTAGCTGACAGGGTCTCCAGGATAGTGGTAACTGTCGACCCGGTAGCCTTCGGGTATCGTTGCGTTAGGGTTTGTCAATGGTGCGCCTGTGAGGACATCCTGCACAATATCAGCCGGCGGGCTGGTCATCTCGGAATCGTGCTGATAGTGCCAGGTCACTTTATTAGAGACGGGGGTATAGCTGATGCTGAAATTGTTTGCAGAAGCACCGTCTAAGAAAGTGTTAGCCTGTGTTGCGGCTGCCAGCGGCGTGCTTGTTTTAACGAAGGTCTGGCTCTGGACAGCGTTAGGGTCTGAAGTGTAAGTAATCCCGTTGGGGGCGAGCACATTTTCATAGTAACCTGTGTGAGCCGTGTCGTCCGGCGGCTTAACAAAGCTGGCGTAATTGTTTCCGGGACTGTTGGCGCCCTCTGAATCCGCTGCAATCCTGTCTCCGAATCCGCCTTTTGAGCTTGTTTTGCCAGGAAGCGTCCCCTGTATGCTTCCCGGATTCCCGTTATAGCCGGGTGTGTTGCTTGCCCAGCTGTAGGTGTAATTTGCAGTCTCAGCGTTCGCTGACAGCAACAGCATGATATTGTTATCGTAGTCCCCTTGCTCATTTATGACTGGCGGAGCAGCTAAGGAAGTCGTTCCGAAAAACAATCCGCCGTTTTCATCGATGATTGCGTTTTGCAGTGCAGTGAACATGTGATTGTAATAAGGTCCAGGCGTGTTAGCAGCTCCAGTTTCCGGATTGATTGCATCCACCCAGAAATACCTGTTTTTATTACGCACGCCGGAATAGTGATAACCATCGGGGGGGTTATTGAAAGGAATCAGGACGATTGGCGCTCCTGTCAAGCCAGTCTGAGTGAAAGGAGCTGGCGGAAAAGGCGGCAGATTTCCGAATTTATCGAACTCGTAACCATAGTCGACGTAGAAAGTCTGAGTCTGCGCACTCAGAATCACCTGAAAATCGTTTGTCGCTTGCGGGTACTTGCCGCCGCCGGTTTGGGCAATGGCTTCGCCCAGAGTAGGATAAACTGTCCCATTCGGCGCACGATACCCGGAAATGACATAGCCGGTTGGTGCTGTCAAATCCGGCGGAGAAATGGCTTCTCCGATATTTCCAGTCTCTTTCACAGAGTCAGGGAGAGCGCCCAGAAGCTTCCCGGGCACATGATTCTGGCCGGGGACATCTTCTGCCCAAGCATAGGTAAAGGTTGCCTGAGCCGGGCTGATAAGGTTAAATTCCAGTTGAGCTGAATCCTGGTAGGCCTTAATGTCTGAGGCTGTGGCAGGCCGGATTCCTTTGAGACTGGATAAGTCTTTCAGGCTGCTGTGAAAAGTTCCTGTCACGCCATAAGCTCCTGTCGTTGCGCTTGCGGTAATCGTTAGTGCTCCAGTGCGGTTATAGCCGTTAATCGCATAGCTGGCAGGCGCAGCCGCATTGAGCCTGAAAGCCATGGCTTCGGGCTCTGTGCCCAAAATACTGCCTGTGGTCGCTGTTTTATCGGTGCTGAAGCGGACATGCTTGGCAGAGTTAATCGTAAAACTGTCAGTTGTTTTGGTGCCGGCGAAGACTTTCGAGCCGTTGGCTGTATTGTAGTCAAAAGTGGCGCCGGAGCCGATGGTGGCTGAGAAAGAGCCGACCTGACTAAGGCTGAAGAGGCCGTATCCGGTAATGTTTGTTGTTGAGTTTTCGCCGAAGTTCATCGTGATGGAAGAAAGAGAAGTTCCGCTATAGAAATCGGTAGCTGCTTTTGCCATCTGCATGTCAATTATCAAAGTGCCGTTGTTAGTGATATTTAAGGACGGTTTATTGTCCATGTAAAAGAATCCGCGGGAAGAATTTGTGGTAGTATCTCCGGAAATGCGGAGCGTTGCACCGGCGGCAACTTTAATCACAGAGTTGTATCTTCCCCAGATTACAGCTTGGTTTGTATGCTGTACAATCGTGGTCGTTCCGTCTAGGACAATGATTCCCTCGCCTTCCATGAATTCCTGACCGGAATTATGAAAAAAGTAATTTGTCCCGGAAAAATAGACAGGTATTCCTTGATTGTAAAAGGGTTCCCCGCTGTCACCGTTGCTTGTAATGCTTGAAAGGTTCTGCGTCACATTCTTATAAGTGAGGCTTGCGCCTGTCGTATTTCCCCAGTCAGCTGAGCTGAATAGACCGTAATAATAGTTATAATCGCCTTGGGTTGTGCCGCTGCCTGACGGGTTAGGAACAGTTGTCCGGTTTGAAGTTCCTGTGGCGACCATATTTTCATTTTGAAAAGTAATTTTGTTTCCGGTGTTGATTCTTATGAGTGCATTATTCGTTGTATATAGGGCATGCCCGTCCATGTCAAGAACTAAGGTGACATTTGCTGGAATAGTGACTCTTGTGCCGATTGTCAGGTCTGTGCTTGCCTTGATATACAAGGTGGAGCCGGCGGCGGCACTTGAGATGAGTGAGGTTAAAGCATTTCCTGCGGCGACCATATTCCAGTTGATGCCTTTTTCGTCTGTCTGCTGTGTGGTGGTAGCTTCAGCTTCAACCGGAGCGGGAGAAAACATTGGCATAAAATTCAGCGGTAAAAAATTGCCGATGGCAAGCAGGAGGGCAGAAGCGGCGTAGAGAGGTGATTTATACTTTTTGATGGAAGACCTGGGATGTTTTCGTGAATGATGATGAAACAGGGCGTTTTTTCTTGCCTGATGCCGGGTTTTACGCAACAGTAAATTCTCCTTTCTTAAGTGATAGTTATTAATGACTGTTATTTTATTAAATTTATCATAAAAAAATAAACTGAAACTTAATCTTAAACTTATTTTTACTTAATTTTAACAAATAATCGCAAAAATGCAAATGCATTTCAAAATTTGTACAATATTTTTTGACTCAACAGGCTTAAAAAAAGAC
>NZ_BAAGGQ010000021.1:0-28992 GCF_054658595.1 Lactovum odontotermitis | reverse complement strand
GTTTGGGAACCATTCAATTTAACACGACTCTAAAACATTTTATCAGGACTTGACGTCCTTTCTACAGTTTGGGAACCATTCAATTTAACACGACTCTAAAACTATCACCTTTATAAACATAATAGACAATTAGTTTGGGAACCATTCAATTTAACACGACTCTAAAACGAAGCTGCCGCAAATCGCATGTCCAGGCGAGTTTGGGAACCATTCAATTTAACACGACTCTAAAACGCTGAAAACTGGCAACCAGAGGCCAAAAATGTTTGGGAACCATTCAATTTAACACGACTCTAAAACCTCAAATGAATGTTTTCGGTTTTAGTTTTTCGTCGTTCGCCCTGACGAAGGGCTTCAAAATTGCTGGTTCACACGCATTAAATTTATAGTTATTATAACATTTTTTCGGTGCAAAAGTAATCTTTGTCGACGCAGAATTGCTTGATTTTCACAAGCTTTTCGACCTCGTGATTTTCTAGAAATAAAACGTTCTGCTGGTTTAGAGTTGCGGTTTCAATGATAAGATTGAATTCTTCTGCTGTCAGCATTGTGCCAAGTCCGCAAAAAACGAAAAGCTCTTTGTTGCTCAATTCATGGAAAACGTTCAAAATCAGCTGTGTTTTATCAAAAATACTGGAGCTGTTGTCTAAAATATTGATTTTAAGCAATTTAAACAGTTCCTCGAGCTTGTAAGCCTCGCTGATAGACACTTCAATTTCAATATCCTCAAAAACCTGCTGATTGAAATACTGGACAAGTTCGTTGTAGGTGCTCTCGATTTTCTGTCGCTCGTCCATGTCAAGTGTGGCAATGATTCGGCTGAAAAGCAGTTTTTTGAAGGCGGCTGTGTTGAAATCAAAGGTCAGCGGATTTTGGATAACAGCTAAACTGGACAAATTTTCGAAATTGTCGTCAAAAAAATGAAAAGGGTAATCCGGCTGAATGCCATTTTCCTGCTGATAGAGGCTGTAAAGGATTTGGGAATAAACGTGAACCTCTTCAACAATCAACATGTTTGGCAAGTTTTCAGCAAATCTGACCGGTTCATCAAGCACCGGAAAATTACAAGAAATCATTGCTTCCTCCTAAAAATACGACCCGTGCATCGGAATTTGCGACACTTTGCTTGGCTTCGCCCAAAATGTAATCCATGCTGGCAAATTGTTTTTCTGTCACTTTCAAAATCACGACATTCCCCGTTTTGGGCTTATTTTTCATGACGCGATTTTTTGAGCTTGTCGCTTGCGTGTTGTTCAACGAGAGCTTACTGTAAACGGAAAACTGCAGCATCAGCCAGCCGTCCGAAATCAGGAAATTCCTGAATTTACGATAATCTCTGCGTTCCTCAGAAGTATCAACAGGTAGGTCAAAAAATAGTAATTGTCTCATATACCGGTAACTCATTTCTTCTCCCAGGTGAAATTGAAAACAGGCAATTCGTCTTTTTCAGTATTGTCATTATTGAGCGCAGTCAAAACTTTTTTGACATAAACTTCAACAATGTTAACCAGATACATGTCCTGCCTGCCGAAAAGATAGGTTCGGCTGAACAGACTGAAGAGCTGATATTTGATTTTTGAAAACTCAAGATTCCGATTTGCAAAGACAATCTCGTCAACCAGCGGTCTAAAAGGCTCCATCAGGTCTGATGCCAGGTTAAACTGATTAAAAGGATTATTGTGCTTCAGCCCCAGCTGCGTGAGACAGCCGTTTTTGACGATTTCTCGGGAAAAGATTGAAAGCAGCAAGGCATAGCCGTAATTCAGCGCAGCATTGATATCATTCTCCTCTTCCCGCGTAAACGCTTTGCCGAAAAGGGCATTAAAATAGACTTTCGCAGCATGTCCTTCACGGTTGGTTTCGTCGTAGAGTGTCAGATTTTCCAGATAACCTTTAAGCAGCTGGTATTCATTTTTCTTTTCCCGGAAAAGAAGATGCGCCGCCTGATTGTTGATTTTCTGGGCAATAACCTCAGTCCAGACAACTTTCTGCACTTCTTCGTTCCAGGTAATTTGCCGCATCACACTGCGGCTCGTGTCATAGCAGCCGTAGTAGGGCACAAGTTCCGCGGTCGGAAGTCGTTTTTCATCGCAGAATATCAGCTTGATTTTGTACTCTACAATTTTTTCGCGATTAACGCCGTCGTCAGCACAATGTCTGTCGTTTCCGCAATGATTGTGTGAATCTCTGAGAGATGAATCTTCTCAATACCTTCATCATTCTTGAAAATCAGGGCATTATTCTGATAAGACAACTTGCTGTGACGATTGACAACGACAACTCTCCATGTCATTTTTCTTTACACTTTCTACAAAATTTGCTATAATGTGTGTGTTAAAGAATATTGGGAACTATTCAATTTAACACGACGAGTTAAAATAAGCTATATGCGTAACCACAAGTCCTCTGGACATGTTGCCTCTGGGAGTTCATCTCCTGTTAGAGGTTTTTTATTTTCAAAAATATAAAATGTTATGCCAGTACCACCGAGGTGATACTGGCAAACTTTTTATTGCAGTTTTTGGCGGGTTTCGTAAAGGCCTGTGATGGATTGGTAAATGAGCGTTGAATCTTTTTTCAACTTATTATATCTGGAACGTGCATTAACTCTCACCGAATTCTTTGAGTTTCCTTGCTGATACTTGATTTCTCCAGTGTCTTCGTCAACAATTCTATCATACTCAGAAACCTTGTTCTCGCTCGTAGTACCTGTTGCAGCAATGTTCAATAAGGCAAGAATATACTCAAGTTTCTGCTTATAATATATAAACTCATCTGGTTTCTTAATTGTCTCTGTATTAATTAACTCGTGCTCCTTGATAAATTTGAAAACTGCTTTTTCAATCTCGTCAACAATATTTCCGTTGTTTTTCTCGATTTGATTAACTAGGTCTTCTCCATAAAATGGCTTGTCAATCTTTGAATCCGTATTGTTTCGAACATATTTAATCACTTTATCATACGTTTCAAGTCCGTAAATATAGTTATTCTGTTCTTGACTCAACTTTAGTTGTGTCCATTTTCCAGATTCCTTTAAGGAAGATACCGTCCAATAATTTTTTCCTGTTTTAAAGACTTGGTTTCTATATATTTTCAATTTAGCGTTTTTGAAGTCATCTATTCCTGTTCGCTTTACAGAAACTAATTTCCCATTATCAAATGTGATAAAGGCTTCTTTCTGCTCCAAATATCCGCCATAATCCTCAACATTAAGTTTTACTTGTCGATTACCAGCACGAAATTTGGTTGAAATAGGATTAGCACCTTTACCTCCACGCCTTGCTATTGTCTGTTTGAAGAGTTCTTTCCCTTTCTCATTGCTTGCACGATCAGTAAGTTTATTCGTTATGTTGGCGCTTTTTGAAATTTCGTCTTTGATTAGCTGTGATTTGCTACCATTTGAAATTCGTTTAGAAATGCTCCTGGAAATGTTCAGCCAAATATTTCGTTCCTTTGTCGCTTTTTCACTATCCTTAAACCAAGTGCCATTATCAATTTCTCCATAAATAAACTTACCTTTTATTTGAGGATAATTCTTCACAAGTTCCAGTGCTACAACGCCGTTCAAATAGGCATCTTGCGCGTGATGATAATCATTGATTTCGCGTACCTTAAAAAGCTCTAAATCTTTACGTAACTGACTCGCAAGGGCAGATTTTACAGTAATAACTTTAGTATCTTCAGCGGAAAAATGATCATTTAAAATTCGGGCTACATGCTTCGTAATTTGCCGAGTTTCTACTAATTGTCTGGCAATAAACCCTTGTTTATCTTTGTCAGACAAGCCGCCATGCAGGGATTTAGTTAGATTATCGTATTTTCGTTTGGGTATTCGCTTTTGTTCCAGCCATTTATCCCAAGTTGCCTTCATTCTTCTTGCAACTTCTTCACTTGGGACATCGTCAAGCTTTCCACGGTTATTTTTGCTTGAAGTCAACACCTTATTAGAGATTGAATCGTCTTTGATGAAACTCTGAGGAATGATGTGATCAACATCATAATTTGACAAATTTGCTGAATTAATTGGGTCTCCAGTATAAGCATCTCGACAGTCTTGCAAATAATACAAAAACAATTTTTCATTAGCCAGTTCGTCGTTTGTGGCCTCTCGCCACTGAGCATTAAAAATTTCTTGTAAAACTTTTAAACGTGTTTTTGACTTTGCTTTTCCTCGCCGAGTCGTTTGGTTTTCCCGCGCCATTTCAATTACAATATTAGCTGGTGGACATTTCATATACTTTGTCAATTCATCAACAATTTTCAAACTCTGTAAAATTCCACGCTTAATTGCCGGACTTCCTGCAAGTTCCGAAACAACATCATCAAAACTTACACTGGTTTCCTTCTTGTATGATTCGTTAATCTGCCTTTTAAAGGTCAGTTTATCATCAGAAACGAGCTCCATGAAATTACGATTAAACGGATCTTTTTCGAGAAAATCAACAATTGTCCAGCTCTCGCCATTACCATCTGTCGTACTAGGACTTCTAAGTGCATTTTTCCCTAATCCTAGCAATTTTCCAGAAAACCTGCCATAACCCGAGAACGATTTCTTAGCAAGTTCCTTTATAATTCTTCTATCAAGAATTTCTATATCTGGAATGCCCTTTAGGACTGTTAATTTCATTTCACGGTCTTCTGGAAGTATAGTCAGTACTTTAATTATTTCTTCAAGCATGACAAGGTATATCTCATCATCTAATATTGATGTCGGAATTCCCCAACTTTTTAAGTCTTGATAGGTTGAGAATTGGTTATTGAAATGATTTTCATCATCTGAGTTCTCTCCCATACCTTTTATATCAGAAACATCAAGATTTAATTCCAGTTTCAAGAACTTTTTAAAGAATGCTTTTGATACCTTTTTAGGGATTTTTGTCAGATTCTTCGACTTTCCTTTAAATAATAAATCAAATATTTTTTGTCTTAACTCAGGTGCAATCAGGTCTCCATCTAAACGGATTTTGGTCAATTCATTCAACACAGCATATTTTTGATAAGTAAGTGAATTCTTTGGTAATGTCTTCTCACCATAGAGATAAGTGTCATCATTCTGCATTCGTTCAATGAATTTTTGAGCTGAACTATTTTGATTAACAGTTTTATCAAAATTCCACGGACGAACTTTTTCAGTCTTGACAACCCAAGGTGATTTCTGCTTCGTATCGCTTGCAAGATTAATATCTCGTAAAGGTCCAACAAAATATGGAATTCTAAATTTAAATATTGAATAAATTGCTGCCTCATTTGAAATTGATTCATCCTTATCAAAAGTTTTTTCGATAAACTGCTTGAATTCGGGATTTACTTTTTTCTGATTCGCTATTATTGACTTCAACTCATGAAGTTGTAACTGATATGGAATTGAACCATTATCAAAAGTACGTTGTTTTCTTAAAAATGTTCCTTTATCAATTTCTTTCAAAAGTTTAGCTTTGACATTCTCGTTAGCCTCTGAAAGATTAGTCAACTTTTCTAGTATAGTTTTAGTGTATTTGTAAAAACGCTCCTCACTGGCAAATTTAGGATCAAATGGTTTTCTAGTGGCCCCAACACTAATAAGTTTCTTTTCCGCTAGATGCTTACGGTAACTTGCTTTAGGCAAGCCAACATAGCCGGCATAATTTGCTTTGATGACTGTGTTACTATTTTCCGTCGCAGTTTCAAAACTGTAAAAGTAATCATTATAAAGTTTAATATCCTGCTTTTTCAGTAAGCACTTCAATTCTTTCAAAGTCTTTTGGTGTTCTTCATAACGCTCTACCATGCTGGCAGATAATTTTGTCGGAGAATTCTTGTTTTTATCGTCATTAACAGAAAGAATTTCGGAGAGCATTATCGCATTATTTACATTTTTAGCATATTCAAATAAATCTGCATAGTCATTTCCTATATCATTCAGGAGCTCAGATAAATTGTCTTCATACTTTTCATCAGAAAATTTCAGGTTTGCATCAGTATCCAAATCAAAAACAGTTTTAATTTTGCT
The DNA here is from genome assembly GCF_054658595.1 of Lactovum odontotermitis. Taxonomy (NCBI): domain Bacteria; kingdom Bacillati; phylum Bacillota; class Bacilli; order Lactobacillales; family Streptococcaceae; genus Lactovum; species Lactovum odontotermitis. The sequence continues at coordinate 23,003 of NZ_BAAGGQ010000021.1, read as the reverse complement.
TGCATACCAAACATTAACTTAACAAATTGATATAAAGTTCCAGTTCTAGAATTCTCAAATATTTCTCCAATTTCTTTTGCAGAATCATCCCGTCTAGTCTTTATTTTCTCTTCAACATTGCAATCATAGTTTGAAAAATCAAGCTCAGCATCGTCAAAAACATTATTATATTCACGAACGAAGTTTTCGAATTCAGGTTTTACTTCAATGTTGGAGAAGTCTCCATACGCATCATCTCCTGCATCTTGATTCACAAAGTGTCCACGATTCTTAAAAAGATGATTCATTGCCAGAAAAACATAACGAATATCATATTTTTCATCTGACTCAGCCAACTCTTTTCTTAAATGATAGACTGTCGGAAACTTCTTATGATAATCTTTTTCCTCTTGAAACGTAGGAAAAAGCGGAAATTGAGTCTGTACTTTTTCGCTTCTATCGTTATTTTGCAAAAAACTTTCATCCAGTCGCAAAAAGAAGTTTTGATCAATGTTATTAATCTCCTCTTCAAAAATCTCCCGCAAATACTCCAAACGCTTCCTACGCCTGGCAATTCTTCGACGTGCGCCTCGCTTCAGCCGTCTATCCGCCGCGACATCTCCTTCATCAAACAACCGCGCCCCCCAAAGATTCGTCCGAGATTTCACCGTCCGATACCCATTGTCAGGAAGAACATTCCCATCCTTATCAACATTCGTCCTGATTTTCTTTTTCCCCTGAACAAGGTTGAAGTCATCGTCCAGCACGGCCCAGCCCACAGAATTCGTTCCGATGTCTAATCCGATTGTGTAATCTTTTCCCATAAAAATTCTCCTTTTCACCACGTCATTATCATTCGTGAGAGTGCTCGTCTTTTATAAATTAAAATATGTGCCTATTTTACCACAAAAATAGACACATAATTCAAAAAGCATAAATTAAAAAGAACATTACAAGCAGATACGTCCAAATACAATTCAGTCAGAGCTTCTCATAATGTCTTTATTCTTCAACAACCACGTAACTCCCCAACCCCAAATCCCCCAGCTCAAAACTTCCAATCCGCGTCCGTATCAGACGCAGCGTCGGAAATCCGACTGCCGCGGTCATTCGCCGAACCTGCCGATTTCGTCCCTCCTTGATTGAGATTTCCAGCCAGCTGGTTGGAATACTAGCACGGAATCGCACGGGCGGTGTTCTTTCCCAGAGCCATGAAGGTTCGTCAATGCTCCGCACCATAGCAGGCAGGGTCAAGCCGTCTTTCAGCAAAACGCCTTTTTCCAGCTGTCTCACCGCCTCTGCACCAGGAATTCCCTCGACCTGCACGACATAAGTCTTATAAGATTTTGATTTCGGATCAGTCAGACGATGCTGAAGCCGCCCATCATCGGTCAAGAGCAGCAGCCCCTCCGAGTCCTTGTCCAGCCGGCCGGCCGCATAGATTCCCGGAATGTCAATAAAGTCGGACAAATTTGCCCGACCTTCTGTATCTGTGAATTTCGTGAGTACGCCGAAAGGCTTGTTAAATAAGACAATCACAGCTTCTCTGCCTTAACTGCTGTGCCGTAGGCGGCAACTGAGTCCACGGTTCCGAAAGTGCTGGAATCAAAGCGCATGGCGAGGATGGCGTTGGCGCCTTTGTTGGCTGCTTCTGCTTTTAGGCGTTCAATGGCTTCTTCGCGCGAAGAGTGCTGCAGAATTGTGTAGCCTTTGATTTCACCGCCGGCAATTTGCTTGAAGCCTTGTCCCATGCTTGAGATGACGTTGCGTGAACGGGTGGTAAGGCCGAAGACTTCGCCGTAAATTTCGGTGATTTTGTAGCCTGGCATGTCGTTCATGGTTGAAATGATGATTTCGTCCATTTGTTTTCTCCTTTTTTAATGAATAGTATTCGATACCTATGTATATTTATTATAACTCTTTTTGGAGTGTTTGTAAGCGATACATGTCTGCATAATAGCCATTCTGTCCAAGAAGCTCGTCGTGGCTGCCGTGCTCAATGATTCTGCCTTTGTCCAGCACCAAGATATGGTCAGCATCTTTGATCGTCGACAGGCGGTGGGCAATGACCATCGTGGTGCGGCCCTGCGACATCCGCTCAAGCCCCTCCTGAATCAGCGCCTCGGTTTCCGTATCAATGCTGGCCGTCGCCTCATCCAGAAGCAGAATCTTAGGATTTCGGACAATTGTACGCGCGAAGTTCAAAAGCTGCCGCTCACCCGAGCTGAAGGCATCGCCGCCCTCAATGACCGCCGACTCATATTTATCCGGAAGCTTCTCGATAAAGGTGTCCGCCTGAACAAATTTGGACGCCGCGACCACTTCCTCAATTGAAATATCCGGGTTCATCATACGGATATTATCCGCCACCGTCCCGACAAAAATGAAACTATCCTGCAGCACAAGCCCGATTTTCCGGCGCAGCTCCGCCATCGGATAGTCCCGAATATCCCGGTCGTCAATCAGAATCTCGCCCTCGGCAAACTCGTAAAAGCGCATGAAAACATTGATAATCGAGGATTTTCCGGAGCCGGTATGACCGACAAACGCCAGGGTCTCCCCTGGCTGGACCACAAATGAGATATCTTTCAGAATCTGGTTTTCCCCATCGTAGCTGAAATTCACGTGGCGGAACTCAATCTTGCCTTCGAGAATCTGAGCGTCCTGAGCTGGATGCTGCGCAGGAACGTACTCCGTCTCACTCATGATTTGCCGGATGCGGGAACTTGCGACCATTCCGTCCGACCAGCTGGACAGCGAGTCCATTAATCCCGTGATTGGGTTGAAATACTGACGGACGTTTTGGATGAAAGCATAAACCAGACCGCCCTCAACCACGGCATGAACCGAGCGCTGGCCGAAGAGAAAGAGGACAAGCACGATGGAAACGGCCATGAGCAGATTGACCAAGGGGCTGAGCAGGACTCCGTTGATGGTAATCACGCGCATCCGCAGCCGGTAATACTCATCGTTGGTATCGTCAAATTCCTTGTTCAAACGCGCTTCCTGACGGAACTGCTGAATGATGCGCATACCTGAAATGTATTCGTTGAGCTTGGTATTCAGCTCTGACAGACGTTTGCGCATTTCCTTGTAAACTCGCGTCGAAATCCGGTTGTAAATCCAGACCGCCGCCAGCAGAACCGGCAGAAAAATCAGCATCGCCAGACTCACCGTCACATCGATGTAGAACAGGGCAATGAAAGAGACCACGATTGAAACAAAAGAAATGATGCCATTGAAAATCATGAACCAGAACTGGAAAAGGTCTGTGTCATTGGTGATGCGCGTAATCAGCCAGCCGGTCGGCTTCTGGTCAAAGTAGCGCATGCCCAGCGTATGGATTTTGGCATAGAGCTTGCCGCGGATGTACTGATTGGCCATATTGGCGCCGTTCTGCAGGGTAATCCAGCGGAAAAACCAGGACAGCGCATTGATTGCGGCTACGATAAAGTACAGCAGGGCAAAGTAAATCAGCGTCTGCTCAGTGGCCTTACCGACAGTCAGATGGTCATCCATGAAAGTAGACAGGATAAAGGGCATGACCGCAGTAAACACAGTCGTCAAAAGTCCGAAGAAAAGTGCGCCCGCAAAATACCATCTGAAAGGCTTCAGGAAAGACATGATGAACTTGAAAGTCTGCCATTGTTCTCTAAACGAGAGCTTGATATCTTTTTCGTCTGTCATTCGCTGCCTCCTTCCAGCTTACTTTCAATCTGCTGCATCTGCCACATCTGCGCGTACCAGCCGCCGGAACTGACTAAATCCGCATGCCGGCCGCGTTCAGCCACTTTGCCCTCTTCCAGTACAATGATTTCGTCGGCGTCCATGACTGAGCTCAGACGGTGACTGACAATCAGCGTCGCAGAATTCGCCCGAATCTTCGAAAGTGCCGTTAATATCTTATTTTCAGTCTTCGCATCGACAGCCGACAGCGCATCGTCCAGAATCAGAATCTTCGGCTCAATCAAAATCGCCCGCGCAATCGACAAGCGCTGCTTCTGCCCGCCTGACAATGAAACCCCGCGTTCGCCGACCAGCGTGTCATAGCCGTCGGAAAATTCGAGAATATCTTCATGAATCCCAGCCACCTTGGCTGCCAGCTCTACCTCTGCCTGCGTCGCATTCATCCGCGCAAAACGGATATTGTCACGCACCGTCGTTGAAAACAGGAAGTGCTCCTGTGGCACATAACCGACTGACGGCAGATACTCATCCAGCTGATAGGCCATAATGTCGCGGTCCGCATAGTCAATGTGTCCTGTATAATCATCATACTCACGCATGAGCAGCTTGATAATCGACGATTTCCCAGCTCCGGTTCTTCCCACCAGGCCCAGAACCTGCCCATTCTTCAGCGTAAAATCCACATCTTCCAGGTAATGTTTCGCCTCACCCGGGTACTCAAAATCATCCACGGCAAAATGCAAGTCACCCGACTCCGGCATTTTCAGTGTGCCGTCCGTCACTTTTGACTCCGCCTTCTGCTTAAGTAAACGGTCGACCCGGTCATAGGAAGCCGAGCCGCGCTCCATGATGTTAAACAGCATGCCGAGCGCAAACATCGGCCAGACCAGATTTCCGATATAGGCGAAAAAGCTGACCAGCTGACCTAGACTAATCGTCTGATGCAGCACAAAGTAGCCGCCCAGGAAAATCGTCAGCGCATAAGACGCCCCGACAATCAGATTGATCAAAGGGTCGTAAAGCGCATCAATAAAATTGACATCGTTGAAAGCCTTATCCACCCGCCTGAGATGCGCGTCAAAATTCTTGATATCCTGAGATTCCTCGCCGAAAGACTTGATGGCCTTGACACCCGTGATGCCCTCCTGCACCTTGTCGTTCATTTCGGAAAATGTCGCCTGAGCATGCTCAAAACGCGTGTGAATCCGGTCGCCAAGCATCTTGGCAACCAGCGCCAAGAGCGGCATCGGCAGAATCGCAATCAAAGTCAGACGCCAGTTTATCGCAAAAAGCATGGCAATAATCGTCGTCCCGCCGGACATCAGAGAATCCGCCAGTGTCAAGATTCCCGTGCCTGCCATATCACGAATCGCATTCAAGTCATTCGTCGCATGCGCCATCAAATCGCCCGTCCGGTTACGCTGGAAGAACAGCCGGTCCATATGCAGAAAATGACTGAAAAGCCGCGCACGCAGCACCTTTTCAAGCTTAAAAGCCGCTCCGCGCAGATTAATCATCCAGAAATAACGGAAAAAATACTCAACACCAGCCGTCGCAATCAGTATCAGCAAATACTGTGCCGTCAGAGCTGCCGTCAAGTCCCGCCTGACAATGTCATCGATGAACTTACCAATAATAATCGGCGGAACCAAGTGAGTCAACGAGACGCAAAAAAGCGCGAAAAGACCGCGGCCATAGCCTTTCTTCTCGTCTTTGAAATACCACCAGAGTTGTATAAATGCGCGCATAAAGTGTCCTAAATTATCCTAGCCGAAAGAACTTTGTCATCTTCTTTGTAATCCTCTAAGATTATCATTATTCACGCTATTTTGCAAGTTTTAGGAATTTTTTGAGATTTTTTCGATGAAACACACGACAACACATGAAATATAGCATAAACCTGAGTGGCTATGCCCCACATTTATTCTCAAAAATCAAAGTCTTTCTACAAAAGAAACAGCGGATTATTTCTTATCGTCCCGACTCGTCTTTTCCTGCAAAGTATTATACTGAGCAACTCCAGCAATAATCTACAGGAAAGGCTGCATCTGCGCCTCACTCAAAGCGCTCATTTTAAGCGGCATTTGGTCATCATTCAGACCAAGCAAGTAGTCAGATGAAGTGTCAAAAAGCTGGCAAATCTTAATCAGCACCTCAATGGACGGATTTCTGGCCTGTCTCATAAGCCGAAATCGTCCCTGTCACAAGATGCAGGCACTTTGCCAACTGTGTCTGCGTCCAGCCTTTACTTTTACGTGCCGCTCTCAGTTTTTCTCTCAGATGTTCTACACCCATAGAAATATTTTCTCCTTAAAGAAAATAATCTCAAAAATATAGCTATCTATTTGAAGAAAAAGTTATTTTTTTTAGTTGAATTCTATTTGCTTTCCCAATATAGAAAAGATTGACAAAAGTCACTTGTGTCAATCTTTTTTCTTTCCATCCATGGAATAGCCGATTGCCATGCCAAACGCAAGGCCAAGGCCAATCCACAGTGATAAATTGTGAAACACAATGCCGAAAGCCACTCCGAACGTGAGTCCAAAGGAAATGCCTGAAGACAAATGCGGATATTTTCCTTTCGGCTTCTTTTGTTTTTCTTCATCCATCTTGTTGCGCTACTCCTTTCCAGTTTTTGTAAATTTAAAGTTAGTTTCTAATTTCTCGATTTCATTATAACACTTTGTCACCCTATTTATAAAAGGCAAATGAAAAAAGGCCGTCAGTGACGACAGCCTTTAGGTTAATCATATTTTATCAGCTGATTAAGCTTTACCTGCTGATCCGAAAACATCAATACGCTCTTCAACTGACTCAGTGATTGCATCAAAACCTTTTTTCAGGAATTTACGCGGATCAAAGAGTTTCTCTTTCATGTATTCTTCTTCATTGGCATCAAACTCATGAACGTACTCGCGCTGAGCCTTGCAGAAAGCAAGCTGGCACTCAGTGTTGACGTTAACTTTAGCAACACCGTTTGCAATTGCAGCACGGATTTGGTCATCAGGGATTCCTGAACCGCCATGCAGAACGATTGGAACTTTGTGTCCCATTGCAGCAATCAAAGCCTCGTTCAGCTTCGTCAGGTGGTCAATGTGCAGGCCTTTCCAGTTTGCAGGGTATGGGCCGTGAATGTTGCCGATACCTGCTGCCAAGAAGTCAACACCAAGTTTAGCCATAGCAACCGCGTCTTCAACGGGTGCAAGTTCGCCGTCACCGACGATACCGTCTTCTTCACCACCGATTGTACCTACTTCACACTCAACGGAAATGCCTTTTGCATGCGCAAGCTTGATGATTTCTTCAGCCTTCTCCAAGTTCTCGGCAATCGGCAAATGTGAGCCGTCAAACATCAGTGAGCTGTAGTCTACTTCAATACATTTCAAAGCTGCTTCGTAGTCGCCGTGGTCAAGGTGAATCGCAACAGGAACAGTGATGCCCATTGACTCTACGAGATCAGTAACCAAGTCCTTACAGAGCTTGTAGCCTCCCATATACTTAGCGGCACCCATGGAAGTCTGAATCAGAACGGGTGTTTTCTTTGCTTCTGCGGCACGCAGGATTGACTGCGTCCACTCAAGGTTGTTTGTGTTGAATCCTCCAACGGCATATCCGCCGTCACGGGCTGCTTGTATGAACTTTTCTGCTGAAACGATAGGCATTTTGTTCTCCTTTTAATAATTGTGATAGTGATATTATAACACTTTGCGAAACATTTTACAAAACCAAACTTTGTTTGCCAAGCACCTGATAACTCGCAAAAAACAGCCGGAAATGGCTCAACCACAAGCTTTTCAGTGAAAGCATCTCAAAATCAGTGATTATTTCACAGTTCTTTTCTGAAAATTTTCAATGAAGTTTCAGTTTGATTTAACCTTACCGCCCCATTTGGACAATCCGTTTCTCAGAATGAAAACATTCTTGAAGCCGGCCTTCTTAAGCTTTCCGGCCACACGAGTCGCATACTGAGGACGTCCGTTCTCGTAGAGCAGAATATCCTTATCCTTGCTGAAAGCAGACAGCGACTGCTCTATCTGGCTGTAGGGCAAATTACGCGCCCCCATGATATGCTTCACTCGAAATTCCTTAGAGTCACGCACATCAATCAATTGAGCATTCTCCGAGATTTTCTGGTTGAATTCCTTATTGTCCAGAATTTTGGCCACCATTCTCGGGCGAAATCTAGGATAAAGTATAACAACAATTAGAAAAAGTATTAATAATACGTTAATAATCCAGTACATTTGGTATTAGTCCTTAATAAATTTTTTGGCTAGGCTGGCTGCGCCAATGATTCCAGCGTCATTGCCTAGGGTTGCAAGTTTAATCTTGGTCGTTTTCTGAACAGTCGGAAAAGTGAATTTCATGAAGTAGTCTTCCACGCGTTTCCGCAAAAATTCGCCGGCTGCTGATACACCGCCGCCAATGACAATAGAATCAGGGTTCAGCGTATTTCCGAGGTTTCCGCAGGCAAGTCCCAGATACATCGAAACCTTGTCGACAACATGCAGCGCGAAACTGTCGCCTGCCTCTGCTGCATCGAAAATGTCCTTAGAACTGACAGACTCACCATTGTCGATTCGCGCCTTTACATTTGAATCCCCCTCATATTCCTCAGCCATCTGGCGCGCCACACGTACGACACCTGTCGCTGAAGCAACTGTTTCTAGACAGCCTTTTGAGCCGCATTTGCAGTCAAAGCCGTTCTCAGGCACAACCACAATATGGCCGATTTCACCGCCGGCACCAGCGACGCCGTGAATCATCTCACCATTTGCAATGATGCCGCCGCCGACGCCAGTTCCCAGCGTGATGAAAACGACATCCGGCTGATTTTCGCCTGCGCCCAGCCAACGTTCGCCAAGTGCGGCAACATTTGCATCATTGTCAATGGCAAATGGCAGCCCAGTCCCCGCAGTGATGAGCTTTCCGACCTCCTGAAGCGTCTTCCAGTTGAGGTTATAAGCACCGATTACTGTACATTTTTCTAAGTCAACAGAACCCGGTGAACCCATGCCGATACCGGCAAATTCAGATTTATCCAGCTTGTAAAGATTAAGCCGATGGTTGATGGACTCGATGATATCTGGGACAATGTGACTGCCTTCGTCCAAAATACTGGTCTCAATTGACCATTTGTCCTGGACTTCGCCGTCTTCTGTCAGAATGCCGAATTTGACGGATGTGCCGCCGAGGTCAATTCCGATGATTTTCTTTGTCATTTTTTATTCTCCTTTTGAAATAACATTCGCCCGAGGGCTCGGTTTTGGAATAACGTTCGCCCGAGGGCTCGGTTTTACTTATTTACAAATGATGCTCTGCTGTGTGACTTTAAAGCTCATTGTCAGTTTCAATTTTATTCCTGTTTTCTTCATTTTTTGACTCTCGCCTTAAAATCAGACTGGCTTTAAAATAGTCAGGATCATGCTCTGCAATGATGCCGCGCTTATGAAGCTCTTTCAGCTCCAATTTCATAAAATAAATCGCATCGCGGCGATTAGGCATCAAATTGATGTAACCGAACTTCTTCATCCACTCTTGAACATCGTAAAGGGTTTTCACTACTTTATTTTACAGTTTTTACAAGAATTTTTCAAGTTTTTATAACATTTTCTGTAACATTTTGAAAAATTTTGCGTATAAATATAGTATGACGATAATAATTGTATTTTGTATTGGCGCTATATTCGGCTCTTTTTTCGGTCTAGTCATTGATAGGCTGCCGGCTGGCGAGTCAATTGTGTTTGGCTCTTCGCGTTGTCAGAACTGCGGGAAGAATTTAATACCATTGGACTTGATTCCAATTCTGTCGCAGCTGCTGTCAAAATCACGCTGCCGTTATTGTGGTAGGCCGATTCCTTACTGGTACGCAGGGCTGGAACTTTTATGTGCGCTTTTATTCCTTGCCGCCTGGTCGAATCTGATGGACTTGTCAACTGCTCTTTTTCTGCTGATGGGTCTCATTTTATCAATATTTGACTGGAAATATCACGAATTCCCTTTTATTATCTGGCTGATTTTTACTTTGATTATTTTTATTATCAGTCCATTTGAGCCGCTGGCGCTGATTTGGCTGTTTCCCGCCATTCTATCCGAGCGCTGGAACTTGCGAATCGGCTCTGGTGACTTGCTTTGGCTCTGTAGTGCAAGCTTGACTCTGGATTTTCTCTCGCTGGTATGGCTGGTGCAAATTGCCAGTCTGACAGGAATCACGCAGTTTCTGCTGACTAAAGAAAAGGACGAAATTGCTTTTATCCCGCATTTAACGGCCGCAAGTCTAATTCTATGGGCCGCTGGTCAAATCCTGTAACTGTCAGCCCCAGTAAACGTATGTCTTTTTTCTCTAAGGTCAGATTTTCGAGAATTTCTTCTGCCGCTTTATACAATGTCTCTTGGTCATTGAAAAGATGGCCCACCGACTTTCTCTTCGTGAAAGTTGTGAAATCATCATAGCGCAGCTTAATCACCACAACCTCTCCGAAAATTTCACGACGCTGCATTGATTCTGACACACGCTCAGCCAGTTTTCCCAGCTCTCGCTTAATCTCACTTTCAGTGTGCAAAAACTGATTAAAAGTGCGTTCTTTCCCCAAAGATTTGCGCTCATAGTTTTCATGAACTTTTGAATCATGTACACCATTGGCTTTGAGATAAAGATACCATCCGAAAACGCCAAAGCGCTGAGTCAACTCTACCGGGTCAATCTGCTGGATATCGCCGCCTGTGTAAATTCCCATTGCCTGCAATTTCGGCACTGTAGCTTTTCCTACGCCGTGAAATTTTTCAATCGGCAATTCAGCTAAAAATTCTTTTGCTTCTTCCGGTTTAATCACAGTCAGACCATGCGGCTTCTGAAAATCTGAGCCGACCTTAGCCAGAAACTTATTGTAGGAAATACCGGCTGAGCAGGTCAATCCCGTTTCATGAAGGATGTCAAACTGAATCATTTTAGCAATCTTGATTGCTGAATGAGTGTTCAGTTTATTTTCAGTGACATCAAGATAAGCCTCATCCACCGAAGCCATCTGAACCATATCTGTATAACGCTCAAAAATTTCACGGATATGCGAAGAAATCTCGTGGTATCTTTGAAAATGTCCTGAAATAAAAATAGCAGTCGGGCAAAGCTCATAGGCTTCCTTTGCTGACATTCCTGAATGGACACCAAATTTGCGCGCTTCATAGCTGCAGGTCGAAACCACGCCGCGGCCGCCGGTTTCCATAGGATTCCTCCCAATTACCACAGCCTTACCGCGCAATTCAGGATTATCCAGCTGCTCTACCGAGGCGAAAAAGGCATCCATGTCAATATGAATAATTTTCCTTGATGTATCATTAATAAGTGTGAATATCAACATGTCCTCCTCCAAATTTATTGTAAATCAAACTCATTCAGCTCTGTTTTTACCTCTATTGCTTATTTCTAGCAAATAAACGTCATGTCGCCTAGAACTCGACCGGCTGGAAATTTCCTACCACTTTCCCGACAATTTGCGGATTTTCTTCGTATGAGATGAACCGGTCAGGATATTTCTTATTGTAAGACTCCAGACGCAAGCCCTCCGCCTCACGGTAAACGCGCTTCAAGTAAGTCACATTACCGTCAGGCACATAAACTGCATAAACTGCGCCGTCATAGTCAAAACTTGTATCGGACAATAAGACCACAGAGCGGTTACTGTATTTCGGCTCCATTGAATCGCCGTCAACCCAAGTCGCAATATCAAATTTCGGCAGTGACTGACTTGATAAAACTGTATCATAGTCTCCATCACCCATCACACCTGAGCCAAGTCCTGCAGATACCTTTTCAAATACTTTAACTTCAAAGTAAGTTTCTTCTTTCTGAACAAAAGTTGACTTACTTTCCTGCTCTTTCAGCTGAGAATTGACATAATTCACCACCATCCGCTGACGAAGCGGCTGCAGCTTTATAAAAGAATTGAGCAGTTCGCCAGCCTCGCTCTCATCTTTTAGATACACTGCCGACACCTGAAAAACTTTAGCCAGCTTCGTTAAATTAGAAGGTGTCGGACTTTTAATTCCTTTCTCCCAGTTGCGGTAGGCAACTTGACTGACGTTTAACAGTTCGGCTGCCTGCTCTTGCGTATAACCGAACTTCTTGCGCAGTCCCCTTAATTTTTCCCCTAATGACATGATTAATCTCCTTTTAATTTCAATTTTTAGCAGATAATAAAGAAACTTTTGGTTATATTATATAACCAAAAGTTTCTTTTGTCAAGTCTAACGATTAAATTTCTAAAATACTGTGCTTTCCTCCAGCGTAAACTGCACATTGCTTTCAATCCAGCGCCGGCGCGGCTCAACCTTGTCGCCCATCAGAACAGACACACGGCGTTCAGCCTGAGCCAGGTCCTCAATCGAAACCTGAATCAGCGTGCGCGTTTCCGGGTCCATGGTCGTCTCCCAAAGCTGCTCCGCATTCATTTCGCCGAGTCCCTTATAGCGCTGCAGATTGGAATTCTTGCCGAACTTTTTGCGCAGCTGGTCAAGCTCAGCATCAGACCAGGCATATTCAACTTTCTCAGTCTTTCCTTTACCCTGAGACATCTTATAAAGCGGCGGCAGAGCAATATAGACCTTTCCTGCCTCAACAAGCGGCCGCATATAGCGGTAGAAGAAAGTCAGCAGGAGCACCTGAATATGAGCGCCGTCATCATCGGCATCGGTCATGATAATGACCTTATCGTAGTTGCAGTCTTCCACAGTAAAGTCCGCGCCGACACCTGCACCAATCGTATAAATCATGGTGTTGATTTCCTCATTTTTGAGGATATCGGACATATTGGCCTTTTCTGTGTTGATCACTTTGCCGCGCAGCGGCAGAATGGCCTGAAACTTGCGGTCTCGTCCCTGTTTAGCGGAACCCCCGGCAGAATCGCCCTCTACCAGATAAAGCTCATTTTTCGCCGGATTCTTTGACTGCGCAGGTGTTAATTTCCCGGAGAGTAAGCCCTTGTCTTTCTTAGACTTTTTGCCGCTACGTGACTCATCGCGCGCTTTACGGGCTGCCTCTCGAGCCTCACGCGCCTTAACCGCCTTACGTACCAAGGTCTGTGCCAGTTCGCCGTTTTCCATCATGAAGAAGGTCAGTTTCTCGCTGACAATCGTGTCAACCACGGGACGAGCCAGTGGCGAGCCGAGCTTATCTTTGGTCTGTCCCTCAAACTGCAGATGTTCCTCCGGAACCAGCAGGGAAATTACAGCTGTCAGGCCCTCACGATAATCCGAGCCCTCCAGGTTTTTGTCCTTTTCTTTCAGGAGACCCGTTTTACGCGCGTAATCGTTCATGACCTTGGTCAGAGCTGTGCGAAAGCCCGTTTCATGCGAGCCGCCGTCTTTGGTTCGGACGTTATTGACAAAGCTCAGAACATTTTCAGAGTAACCGTCATTGTACTGCAAAGCCAGCGACAGCTGGAAATTCTGGTCTTCACCTTCAATATCAATAATCGGTGACAGAGTGTCCTTGTCCTCATTCAGATAAGCGACAAAATCTTTTACACCGTTTTCATAGTGAAAACTCTGCTGCTCCCCAGTTCTTGCGTCTTCAAGAGACATTGTGACTTCTTTCAGCAAGAAGGCTGATTCTTTCAGGCGCTCTTCGATTGTGGCGAATTTGAAGTCAATCGTTGAGAAAATCCGGTCGTCGGGCATAAATGTGACTTTTGTACCCGATATTGACTTATCGGCTTTGCCGATTTTTTCCAGCGTCGTGACTGGCTTGCCGCCGTCCTCAAAACGCTGGCGGTAAACTGCACCGTCCCGCGTGATTTCAACTTCCAGCCAGCGCGACAGCGCATTGACGACCGAGGAGCCCACGCCGTGCAGACCGCCCGATGTCTTGTAGCCGCCCTGGCCGAACTTACCGCCGGCATGCAGCACGGTGAAAATAACCTCGACAGTTGGAATTCCTGTCGCGTGCATTCCCACGGGCATCCCGCGTCCATGGTCAATCACGGTCAGAGAGCCGTCCTCGTTGATGCGCACATCTATTTGATTGCCGAAGCCCGACAGGGCCTCATCCACCGCGTTGTCGACGATTTCCCAGACCAGATGGTGCAGGCCTGTGCCGTCGGTCGATCCGATGTACATGCCCGGGCGCTTGCGGACTGCTTCGAGTCCTTCTAATACTTGAATCGAACTATCATCGTATGTTTCAATATCTACAGTCATATTTTCTTATTATAGCACAATTTTTTGAATGAAATTATGTTATAATCTTTTTATGATTACTGCAATTGCGCTTGTCGCTGCTTATCTTATCGGCTCCATCCCTTCCGGGCTCTGGATTGGCAAAATATTCTTCCACAAAAATCTGCACGAATTCGGCTCGGGGAACACGGGGACGACCAATACTTTCCGGACGCTCGGGGTGCCTGCCGGCATCGTTGTTTTCGCTGTTGACCTATTCAAAGGAACTTTGGCGGTGCTGCTGCCGGGCTTGCTGGGTATCCACGGGATTTCACCGCTGATTTTCGGTCTCCTGGCGGTTCTTGGACATACTGTTTCTATCTTTGACAACTTCAAAGGCGGAAAAGCCGTCGCGACCAGTGCCGGCGTCATTCTCGGCTACACCCCCGTCTTCTTTCTTTTTCTTTTAGTGATTTTTATTATCGTCCTGCTGCTTTTCTCAATGATTAGTCTCTCCAGCGTCACAGCAGCGATTGCGGCCATTCTCGGCGTGCTGATTTTCCCGCTGTTTCACTTTATTCTGAGCTCCTATGACCCCATCTTTACTGGGATTATTATTATTCTGGGGCTGATTATTCTGACACGGCACCACTCGAATTTATCACGGATTCGCCATCGAGAGGAAAACGTTGTTCCCTTCGGTCTCAACTTGAGCAGACAAAAAAAATCTCGCGAGTGAGATTTTTTTATTGCCATAAAATTTATGCTTTCAGATACCTACGCATAGAGATGGTTGCGCCGAGAGAGCCGATAACCACGCCGAGAACTGCCATACCAATGGAAATTGCCATGATAAATGACGACGGCTGATAGAGATTAAGCTCTTGTGTACTCAAAGTCGGCTGAACCCCTTTGTATACTAGGCGATAAAGGAAGAAAAGCAGCAGAATCGGAATGACCGAGCCGAGCAGGCCGACCCAGGCGCCTTCCAGGAAGAAAGGCCATCGGATATAGCTGTTTTTCGCCCCGACCAGACGCATAATCTGAATTTCGCGCGAGCGCGACATGATTGTGATACGAATGGTGTTGGAAATCAGGAACATGGCCACAAAGACCAGCAGAGCCGCACCGGCTAATCCCCAGGTCTGGATTGTATTTGACAGACTAAAGATTTGTTTTGTGTTGACGCCGCCGTTATCCACTTTCTCAATGCCAGTCAGTTTTCCTAAGGCTTTGGTGACTGAAACAACGTATTTCGGGTCGGTTGTATGTACAATGTATGCATCATAAAGCGGATTTGCATCATTTGAAAAGAGTTTGAAAGAACTGATGCTTTGTGTCAGTTTGTTCAATTGTTCAGTTTTACTGGATGGTGTAACTGTGGCGACGTTTGGCACTGCTTTAATCTCATCATAAATCGGGTGAGCCGCATTTAAAACTGACTTACCGTCCGTAAAGGAAATTTCGCTTGAGCTGAGGTTGGTGTAGGCCACGATACGGACATTGTTCTCGAGGTCCTTCGCCAGTTTTGTGGTATTGAAAATGACTGAGAGAAAAATTCCTACCAAAATTAAAGTAATTGTGACTGACGATACAGCTGCTACTGTCATCCAGCCGTTACGCTTCAGGTTTTTCAGTGAATCCCAGACGTGCCGAAAGAAAATTCTAATCATCGTACCCGTATTCTCCTTCTTCTTGATCTCGGACGATATGCCCGTTTTCGATGGCAATGACGCGGTGTTTCAGCGTATTGACAATTTGTGAATTATGTGTCGCCATGAGGACAGTCGTGCCCTGCAGATTAATCTTCGCCAGCAGATTCATGATTTCCCAGGAATTCTCCGGGTCCAGATTACCTGTCGGCTCGTCTGCAATCAGCAGTTTTGGCGAGTTGGCAATGGAGCGGGCAATCGCGATACGCTGCTGTTCGCCGCCGGACAGTTCATTCGGAAATGAGCGCACCTTGTGCTTCAGGCCTACCAGGTCCAGCACTTCCATGACGCGTTTGCGGATTTCATAAGGCTTTTTGCCGACAACTTCCATGGCATAGGCAATATTCTCGTAGACAGTTTTCTTCGGCAGGAGCTTATAGTCCTGGAAGACAACACCGACAGAGCGGCGCAGCAGAGGAATCTGGCGCTTCTTCATTTTCAGCAGATTAAAACCGACAATTCTGGCATTTCCTTTGTCAGGCTTGAGTTCGCGGTATAGAATCTTCATGAAGGTTGATTTACCTGCGCCCGACGGACCGACCAGATAGGCGAATTCACCTGGCTCAAGCGAGACTGTGATTCCGCGCAATGCCGTTGTTCCATTCGAATATTTCTTTGTGACATTGTTGAGTTCAACAATTGACATATATATTCACACTTTCACTTTCTTTATACTTCTTCAAATTATAGCATACAAGGCAATTTTTCTGATTGCGTTTGTGTTACAGACAGCTTACAAAACAGTTATTGACTCTGCAGGTTCGACCAGCGCAGATAGGCGTCAATGAAGCCGTCAATGTCGCCGTCCATGACCTTGTCAATCTGGCTGCTTTCATATTCTGTCCGTGTGTCTTTGACCAGCTGATAAGGCATGAAGACGTAAGAGCGAATCTGTGAGCCCCAGCTGATGTCTGACTGGACACCGCGCAGCGCATCAGCCTCGGCTTGTTTTTTCTCAACCTCGAGCTGGTAGAGCTTGCTCCTCAGCATGTTCAATGCAATAGCGTCATTTCCGTACTGTGTGCGGTCAATCGTTGATTGTACGACAATACCAGTTGGAATGTGTGTATATCGGACACCTGTCGTAACTTTGTTGACATTTTGTCCGCCCGCGCCGCCCGCGTGGAAAACGTCGCGTTTCAAATCGGATTTGTTAATCTCAATCTCTATCGTGTCGTCAAGCTCCGGCATGACGTCTACTGAGGTAAATGACGTGTGACGCCGATTGGCCGAGTCGAAAGGAGAAATCCGCACCAGTCGGTGCACACCTTTTTCAGACTTCAGGTAGCCGTAGGCATTGTGGCCCTCGAACTTGATGGTGACTGACTTGAGGCCTGCTACATCGCCGTCCTGATAATCCAGAATGATGACTTTGAAGCCATGTGCCTCGCCCCAGCGCGTGTACATGCGCATGAGCATGCTGCCCCAGTCCTGGGCTTCGGTGCCGCCTGAACCTGGGTGAATTTCGAGAATGGCATTCATGTGGTCATAGGGCTGATTGAGCAGAATGTCCAGCTCAAAAGCTGAAATCTTGTCTGATAACTCTTTAGTTGAAGTTTCGAGCTCTGCATGCAGGTCTGCGTCTTCTTCCTCACTAAGCATCTCCAGCAGGGCCTGATTGTCTTCTGCCAGGCTCGCCATGTCATTGTAGCCGTTAAACTGAGCCTTCAGCGCATTTGACTTATCAATCACTTTCTGAGCCGCAATGTTGTCGTTCCAGAAGCCGGGGGCTGCCATGTCATTCTCAAGCAGGGCAATGTCTTCTTCTAGGCGGTCCATATCCAGCGACTTTCTGATTTCACTGATTTTCAGTTCCTGGTCTTCAAGGATTCTTCTAATTTCTGATAGTTCCATAGTAATTAATTATAGCAGATTTCGCTCAATTTTTCAGATTCTATTTATGGGAAGAGGGAGAAATTAAGCTGATGAATGTCGGTTTTTTGTACAGATTATACAAGTCAGAACAATAACTCACAAAAACGCTGTCAAAAATGACAACCGTCTGATATAATACTCATATAATGCTCATAGAAGTTTGCCGACACTGGCCTTGTAAGGATTGTGCACGTTTTTAACCCTTCCTTTCGAAAACCTGTCTTTACACTGTGCCTGAATGAATTAAGTGGAGATAGACGGCTCTATTTCATAAGACACCGTCTGTTTTTATAAAACATCAAAAAGGAGACAAAAAATGTCTAATCAAAAACGTGTTGCTGTTGTTACGGGTTCCGGCCGCGGCATCGGTAAGGGAATTGCCGTGCAGCTTGCCAAAGACGGCTATGCCGTAGTTGTTGCAGATTTCGATTTGGAAACTGCAGAGGCAACCGCTGCAGAGATTCGTGCCTGTGGTTGTGAGGCCGTCAGCGTACAGGGAGATGTCTCAAAGGCTGAGAGCCATGAGGCCTTTGTGAATGCGGCAGTCGAGAGTTTCGGACGGCTGGATACTTATGTGAACAACGCCGGCATTGCACAAGTTCAGCCCGTATCCGATATTAAACCGGAAGATTTGCAAAATATTTTTGGAATTAATGTTTTCGGTACTGTATACGGTATTCAAGCGGCAAGAAAACAGTTTTTAAAGCAAGAGGACGGCGAGCAGATTCGTAAAATTATCAATGCTTCATCAATTGCCGGACATATTGCTTTTGACATGCTGGGCTCTTATTCTGCAACAAAGTTTGCTGTTCGAGCTTTCACTCAAGCTTCAGCAAAAGAATTCGCTAAAGACCACATTACTGTCAACGCTTATTGTCCTGGAATTGTGCTGACACCGATGTGGGACTTGATTGACTCGAAGATGGTCGAACTCAACGGCGGCAAACAGGGAGATTATCTCAAGAAATACTCTGAATCTATTGCTCTCGGTCGTGGTGAGCAGCCTGAGGATGTTGCGAATTTCGTTTCTTATCTGGCCTCCACAAAATCAGATTATATGACAGGTCAGTCTGTTCAGATTGACGGCGGCATTCAATTCATCTAACTTCATTACCTGGTAGTTTTAAAGGGATTTCCTGTTTCTACGGGATTTCCCTTTTTCATAATTACTTGACACCTGCTACAGGAACATATCAGACGAGAATTCATCGGATTTATTGTATAATTTTTTCATGACTGAACATAAATTGGCCGTTATAAGCGATTTTCATCTTGATGCCAACCTTTTTGATGCGGCTGATTTGGACAAATTTGACCAGGTTTTACAGGAAGAAAAAATCACCGACCTGCATTTCGCCGGTGATATGAGCAATGACTTTCACGCGCTGACACTGCCCTTTTTCGAGCAGCTGTCCAATAAGTATGATTTAACTTTTAATCTGGGTAACCACGATATGCTGGGCTTATCTGAAGAAGAAATTGACAAAACAGACTTTACTGTCAAATCTCTCGGCTCTAAAACTCTTCTGGCCTTCCACGGCTGGTATGATTACAGTTTTTATCAGGGCGACAAATCGAAAATCCTGCACTTCAAGAATAACTTCTACTTCGACCGAAAAATTCGGCGTCCGTTAGATGATGTCGCAACGACTGAACAAATTCTTGCACGGCTTAACCACATTTTATCAAGAATAAATGGTGAAGTGCTTGTCATCATGCACTTTGTACCCGATTATCACTTTATTTTCCCGAACTACTACGAAAAATTCGCCAGGTTCAATGCTTTTTTGGGCTCTCAGAAATTCCACGACCTGTTCAAAAAATATCCAAATGTCACCGACGTCGTTTTTGGACATGTCCATCATCGTTTTCCCAGCAGGAAAATCGACGGTATCACCTATCATGCGCGGCCGCTAGGTTATACTTACGACTGGGAAATGATTGACGGCTTTCTGGAGGAATTCCCGGAGAGGCAGACGCCAGATGCCTACCGGTTGAAAAAACGTTATCTGGCCATAAAAAATCTGCCGGAATGGCGGGAGTTCCGCGTGGCAAACCTGATGACAGAATTCCGCTCCGCGATGACTGTTTTTGAATACTAAAAAAGAGTAAGATTGCTCTTACTCTTCATTTTCATCTTTGTTGAAACCAAGTTTGTCCTTGATGCCGTCAACTGCGCCTTTTGCTGTGCCTTCTATATTATCAGGCAGCTTTTCAGTCAAATCGTCAATGACGTCTCCAGCCTTGTCCTTGATGTCTCCTGGGACATTTCCGACTAAGTCTTTTGCTTTGTCAATCAAATTGTTAAAATTATCCATTTTGACTCCTTTTTTTGTATGCGCCAATTATTAAATTGCGTCTACATTTTTTATTTTACGTGTTGATTATAACACATTTTATTAGAGAATGTACAATAAAATGTTTTTTTATCAGAACATGGTGTCTTTATTCTCTCCCACATTTCCAATCAGGAAAATTTTGGAGATTTTGACCTCAGAATTTCCGGTTATAAACAATCGAAGAAATAAAGGAGAGCACAATAATTGCCCCGCCGAGGAGCCCAGTGACTGCTTCTCCGATTTCCCATTTTATACTTGCCAGAATCAGTATCGCGAGGGTCAGAATCGCCCAATGCGCGCCGTGCTCGAGGTAAACTAACTGATTCAGTGTGCCTTTATCTACTAGGTAAACGGTCAGACTTCGCACGAACATTGCCCCAATCACTCCGAGTCCTAGCAGGATGATGATTGGGTCTGAGGTAATTGCAAATGCGCCGATGACGCCGTCAAAGCTGAAGGAGGCGTCGATGACTTCGAGGTACATGAAGAGGGCAAATCCGGCTTTACCAGTTGCCATGGCCACGCTTGAGACGTCCGCTGTCCGCGATTTGCTCATCATTGTCCCGAAGCCGTCTACCAGCATGAATGCGAGGATGCCCAGCACGCCTGCGAAAAGAACGGTGTGCTTGTCTTTGGCCAGAAATTCTGACGTGATGAGGAGCAGAATCATGGAGATAATGGCGTTGGCTGCCGGGAAATAACCGATTTTCTGCAGCATTTTTTCCGGGAGCTTGAGCCAGGTGTGCGCCCGCTCGTCAAAGAAGAAGGCCAGTGCGAGCATGAGCAGGAACATGCCGCCGAAAGCGGCAATCTGCGGATGGGCATGGTGCAGGATATAGCCGTAAGTCCCGGCTACATGCGGGTCACCCTTTTCCAGTGCCAGCTTCAACGCTTCAATCGGGCCAAGCTGCGCGGATAAGCTGACAATCAGCAGTGGAAAGACTAGGCGCATGCCGACGACTGCAATCAGAATTCCTACTGTCAGAAAGACTTGACGCCAGGTATGGCTCATCTTTTCTAGGATTCGGGCATTGACGATTGCGTTGTCGATTGACAGCGAGATTTCCAGCACTGCCAGAATTGCAGCAACAAAAAGGCCGCTCCAGCCGCCATAAATGAAGGCGATAGCAAGTGCAATAATTGTAACGATAAATGAGCCTCTGAATACTTTCATGGGGTTCTTTTCCTTCTTGTTTTTAGTCTTTCTATTTTATCACAAATACCAACCTCTTTTGAGATTGGTAAATTAATATCGCGGCTTCTGCCGCCTTTCCTTTTCTCGCTTGGCCCAGCTTACAAGTTCAAAAAATCATCTGCGGTATTTGCTGAAAAAGTGTTCGAACTTACCTTGGAGCTCTTTCAGTTCGCTGACTTGCGGCAGGTAGACAATCCGGAAATGGTCCGGCTCCGGGTAGTTGAAGCCGTGTCCTGCTACGAGCAGCACTTTTTCCTGTTTCAAGAAATCTAGGACAAATTGCTCATCGTTGTCAATTTTGTACATTTCCCGGTCAATTTTCGGGAAAATGTAAAATGCTGCTTTGGGACGAACGGCGCTTAAGCCTGGGATGGCGTCAATTGCCTGACAAATCACTTCGCGCTGTTCATAAATTCGTCCGCCGGGCAGCAGCAGTTTGTCAACTGATTGAACGCCGCCCAATGAGGTCTGGACGACCTGCTGAGCCAGAACATTGGAGCAGAGCCTCATGGAGGCCAGCATGTTCAGCCCCTCAATATAGTCTTTGACATGGCTTTTATTGCCTGACAAAATCATCCAGCCGACACGAAAGCCCGCAATACGGTGCGATTTTGACAGGCCGTTCATTGTTACCACAAACAAGTCCGGTGCCAGCGCAGCCGTCGGCGTGTGCGTCAGCCCGTCCATGACAAGACGGTCATAAATTTCATCTGAGTAGATAATCAGGTCATTTTCACGTGCAATGTCAATAATCTCCAGCAGTAAATCATTCGAATAGAGCGCGCCGGTCGGGTTATTCGGATTGATAATGACAATCGCCTTGGTATTACGTGTGATTTTAGACTTGATGTCTTCAATGTCCGGGAACCAGTCGGCTGACTCGTCGCAGATATAGTGCACAGCTTTACCGCCTGCCAGCGACACAGCTGCCGTCCAGAGCGGATAATCAGGGCTGGGCACCAGAACTTCGTCGCCAGTATCCAACAAGCCCTGCATAGCCATGACAATCATCTCCGACACGCCGTTGCCCAGGTAAATATCATCCATGCCCACGTTTGGTATTTTTTTCAGCTGACAGTACTGCATGATTGCCTTGCGGGCGGAGAAAATCCCTTTGGAATCTGAATAGCCTTCGGAGTTGACCACATTGGCAATCAGGTCATGAATGACTTCGTCCGGCGCTAAAAATCCGAACTCGGCCGGATTTCCGGTATTGAGGCGCAGAATTTTCTCGCCATTGGCACGCATTCGGTTGGCCTCGTCTAAAACTGGGCCTCGAATGTCATAGGAGACATGTTCAAGTTTTTGTGATTTTTGAAAATTTTTCATTTTAAAACCTCCATAATTGTGTCTGACGCGGAAATAAAAAACACCGCATTCAAACACCCAGTAAAGGGCGCATGCTGCGCGGTACCACCTTAATTTATCACTTAATAACTATTCAATTTTACAAGCACAATTTTTCCTGGCTTTCACTCTCCCAGGTCGCTTTCTTGTATTGTACGGCAAAGTTTTTCATTTGTCAACTGATATTGTACAATTTCTTTCAATTTCTTTCCTAGTTTCAGTGCTTGTCGTGTGAATTTCAAAGCACTTCAGGGCACGACAGTACATGAAATTAGACATAACCCTGAGTGGCTATGCCGACACCTATTTCCAAAATGAATTATGATTAAAGTCTTTCTACAAAAGAAACAGTGAATTATTTCTCGTTGTCACGACTTGTTTTTTCACGCAAAGTATTATACTGAGCAACTTCAGCAATAATCTGCAGAAAAGGCTGCATCTGCGCCTCGCTCAAAGCGCTCATTTTAAGCGGCATTTGGTCATCATTCAGACCAAGCAAGTAGTCAGATGAAGTGTCAAAAAGCTGACAAATCTTAATCAGCACCTCAATAGACGGATATTTCTGCCCTGTTTCATAAGCTGAAATCGTACCCGTCACAAGATGCAGGCGCTTTGCAAGCTGTGTCTGCGTCCAGCCCTTACTTTTACGTATTGCTCTTAGTTTTTCTCCTAGATATTCTACACCCATAGAAATATTTTCTCCTTAAAGAAAATAAT